>JBMZCY010000237.1:0-3264 GCA_049613825.1 Planktomarina sp. | reverse complement strand
CGTAATGCTGAAACGCCAGCCATCGAAGGAATTTGCGACGACCACTGAATTGGGCGGTGTTGCTGCGTTCCTGTGTTCCGATGCTGCAAAGCAAATCACTGGAACAACGATCAGCGTTGATGGCGGCTGGACAGCCCTTTGACCTATCGACTGAACCTGGCCTTGCAGGGTGGCGGTGCACATGGTGCCTTCACGTGGGGTGTTCTGGATGTGTTGTTGCAAGATGATGATATCGAGATTGCGGCGATCACCGGAACTTCAGCTGGTGCCTTAAACGGAGCCGCCTTGAAATCAGGTTTTGTGTGTGATGGCCGCGAAGGTGCGCGCGCAAATCTGGATTGGTTGTGGGGCGAAGTCATGGGCGTGCATGACATGCGGCTGAACAACTGGATCGCGGCAATGACGCCCGACTTTGTTCAGCCATTGATGGAGTTCTCACCAGCGTATCAGATGATGGATGCGGTCAGCCGCATGTCATCGCCATATGCTCAAGGGCCGTTTTATAGCAACCCACTAGACACAATCGTTGAACAGTTCACGTTTGATGCAGTGCAATCAGATGCGGGGCCTGATTTGTTCGTCTGTGCCACCAATGTTCGGTCCGGCAAAGTGAAAGTCTTTGGTGGGGCTGATATCTGCAAGAAAGCCGTTCTTGCATCTGCCTGCCTGCCGACATTGTTCCAAGCAGTCGAGATTGATGGCAAAGCTTATTGGGACGGTGGATACACAGGTAATCCAGCACTGTTCCCGCTGTTTGATGCGAAATATCCAGATGACTTGTTGATTGTGAATATTAATCCTTTGGAACGTCTAGACGTTCCAAAAACACCGCAAGACATTCAGAACCGGATTAATGAAATCAGCTTCAACACATCATTGCTGCGCGAACTGCGGGCGATTGAATTTGTGCAAAGATTGATTGACCAAGGTACGATTCCTGCGGACGCGATGAAGCGGTTGAACATTCATATGATTGCGGATGATAAATTGATGCAGCGGTTGTCTGTTGCGTCGAAAACCGTACCTCAAACCAAGGTTATTTTGGAGTTAAAAGCCGCGGGGCAAGATGCGGCACATGCATTCCTAGATCAAAATAAAGCACAGTTGGGCAAGCATAGTACTGTCGATCTGCAAGCCATGTTCAACTGATCATTCAGCAAGGTCGCGTTTGTCGTTTGGATATACCAACCCTGCAGAGATCACCAATTTCGCGGCGTCTTCGACGGTCATGTCCAACTCGATGATGTCATTTTTCGGAAAGAATAACAGGAACCCCGATGTGGGGTTTGGTGTGGTTGGTACAAACACTGAAATCATCGGGTTGTCGTCCGTGCTAATGGCCGCAACTTCGCCTTTTGCTGCGGTCGAGATAAACCCGACAGCCCAGATGCCTTTACGCGGATATTCAATCAAACACGCTTTTTCAAAGCTGTTGTCTCGTTGCGAAAACACGGTTTCCGCAATTTGTTTGACACCACTGTAGATCGACCTGACCACTGGCATACGATCGACCAAACCTTCGGCCCAGCGAAGGAAAGATCGCCCCAAAAACCCTTTGCCCATCCATCCGACAATCATGGTGAACAGCAAGAAAACTGCAACACCGACGCCACGCATATCAAATTGCTGATCGGTTTCACGCCCTAAAAGACGTTGAATATAGCGGTCAGGTTGGTAGGCGTCCGGCACAAGCGGCAGCACAAAACCGTCGATCCAGCCCACAACCGAAATGATTAACCAAATCGTCAGGCCAATTGGCGCGATAATGATCAGGCCCGTCAGAAAATTTGCACGGATTGCGGAAATCCAGCCGGGACGTTTCGGTTTTGGGTCAAGCGAGTCTGGCATCGGGTATCCTGTTGTTATTCAGGATTTAGACAGCCCCGTTCCAGCATACAAGGCGGTCTGACGCAATTTAGCCATTATTGCTTGCCGCAACGGCAATTTGTGCAGCAAGGGCAGCATTGTTGCGGATTAAGGCAACGTTTGCTTTCAACGACGCGCCGCCAGATTGATCCAGCATTTCATCCAATAGGAACGGCGTTACCTTTTTACCTTTGATTCCTTTAGCCATTGCTTTTTCCAATGCCGCTTCGATCCAAGGATTGATGGTGGATTGCGGGATCTCATCCGCCTTTGGAATCGGGTTCGCAACCAAAACACCGCCCGGTGTTGGTTGTTTTGCACGGAATTGTTGAACTTTTGCGATATTGGCGGGATCATCCGAACGCAATGGTGCAGTCATTCCGGATGTTCGTGACCAGAAGGCTGGGAAGTCGTCTTGGCCGTAAGCAATGACGGGGACTCCATTGGTTTCCAGCACTTCTAAAGTGCGGGGCAGATCAAGGATGGCTTTGGCACCAGCACAAACCACGGTGACGGGTGTGATCGAAAATTCGGGCAAGTCAGCCGAAATATCCCAAGTGTCTTCAACACCGCGATGCACGCCGCCAATACCACCCGTCGCAAATGTCGAAATTCCAGCGATGTGGGCGCACATCATTGTGGCGGCAACCGTTGTGGAGCCTGTTCGCCCTAGGGCCATTGCAAATGTCAGATCGGCACGGGACAGCTTCATCGCATCCGTCGATTGTGCCAATACCTGCATCTGATCAGAGGTCAAACCGACATGCAGTGTGCCATCAATGACAGCGATCGTCGCAGGAACCGCGCCATTTTCAACAACCGTTGCTTCTACCAACTGCGCAGTTTCAAGGTTCTGCGGATAGGGCATCCCGTGGGTGATGATAGTGCTTTCCAACGCGACAACAGGATCACCGTTCTTCAAAGCGTCTGCAACAAGCGGTGAGGCAACAAATGAAAGGGTCATTCTGATTTTCCTGATACATAATTTGCGGCAGTGCGCAGTGCTGTTTCTAAGGCCGTCTGGTGATCATCTCCGCGCAGTTCTGATACGATATGGGCCGCCATGAATGTATCGCCTGCGCCTGTCACGCGGGTCACCATGACCTGAGGCGGCGTGGCGGTTACGATACTGTCCGCCGTGGCTTCTGCGGCCAAACCCCCACCGTCTGTAACCAGCACCCGCGATGCACCACGGACGATCATCGCTTTGGCTGCGACTTTGGCGTTCGGAAATTGATCTTTGCAAATCAAAGACGCTTCTTCGAGGTTTACATAGAGTGTCGCTGTAGAGTGAGCGAGTAGGGGGATCAGACGTTCAGCCTTGCCCGGCGATGCGGGGGCAACCCTTAGATCAGCCTTTGCAAACACAGGCGAACGCGAAATTTCAGACAATAGCTC
>JBMZCY010000236.1:0-3272 GCA_049613825.1 Planktomarina sp. | reverse complement strand
TGCGCATGAAGTGCAAATCGCTGCGATTGCAAAGGGAATTGGGTTCACCCAAATATCGACCTCACACACCGTGTCTGGGTTGGCAAAGCTTGTCAGTCGCGGCGATACGACGGTGGTCGATGCGTATCTGTCACCTATCTTGCGCCACTATGTGTCCCAAGTCGACAACGCTCTGAAGGCACGGGGCGGCAGTGACGCTTTGATGTTCATGCAGTCGAATGGCGGCTTAACGGACGCCGCAACCTTTCAAGGTAAAGACGCGATTTTGTCTGGGCCTGCGGGTGGCATCGTCGGGATGGTTCGCACCGGCCAAGCGGCAGGCCATGATCATTTGATTGGCTTTGACATGGGCGGGACGTCCACTGACGTCAGCCATTTTGCAGGCACCTATGAACGCAGTTTCGAAACTGAAGTCGCGGGTGTTCGTATGCGTGCCCCGATGATGGACATCCACACTGTTGCGGCTGGGGGCGGATCGATTTGTTCGATCAGCGATGGCCGTTTTCAAGTTGGTCCTCAAAGTGCAGGCGCAAATCCAGGCCCCGCATGTTATCGCCGTGGCGGCCCAATTACGGTCACCGACTGTAACGTTCTTCTAGGGGCTTTGTCGCCCAAACATTTTCCGTCGGTTTTTGGTCCAAATGGCGATCAACCACTTGATGTGGATGCCGTTCGGAACGGGTTTGAGGCGCTGAAAGCCAGCAGTGAAAACGACCAAAGTGTTGAGAGCATGGCCCAAGGTTTCCTCAACATTGCTGTTGAAAACATGGCCAATGCGATCAAAAAAATCAGTGTGGAACAGGGCCACGATATCACAAAATACACCCTGCAATCCTTTGGTGGCGCAGGCGGGCAACATGCGTGTTTGGTCGCTGAAACCTTAGGGATCAAGAAGGTTTTGATCCATCCTTTCGCTGGGGTTCTGTCGGCCTTTGGAATGGGGCTTGCCGACATCACTGCCCTGCGGGAAGGTCAGTTGGATTGCGCCATTGATGATTACGCAACAGTGCAGCCGGCTTTGAACCGGTTGGAACGGGACGCTAAATCTGCGGTGGTTGCCCAAGGGATTGCAAACCCCATGATCAAAACGCGAGCGCACCTTCGGTATGAAGGGCAGCACCAAGCGCTGGAGGTTGCGTTTGGTCCCCCCGAAGACATGCGAGCCGCATTTGAAGATGCCCATCAAGCCCGCTTTGGTTTTTCCAGCCCGGAACGTGCCGTGCAGTTCGAAATGTTATCGGTTGAGGCGATTGGCGCCACAGGTACCGATCCCGATATTCCAGTGCATACGGGCGATGGTGCGCTGCGTGACACCCAGCGCCTGTACCGTGACGCTTGGGTGGATGCGAAGGTGTATGACCGTGCGAACTTACAACACGGCGTCGCGATAGAAGGCCCCGCGATCATTCTGGAACCCACGGGAACAAATGTGATCGAACCTGGCTGGATCGCTGAACTGGACACGCGCGGGAATATTTTGATGACCCATGTATCGCAGGTGGCGCGTGTGGCGATTGGCACCTCGGTTGATCCGATTCAGCTTGAGGTGATGTCGAACCGTTTCATGTCCATCGCCGATCAAATGGGGGCCACGCTGGCCAACACCAGTTGGTCGGTAAACATTAAAGAAAGGCTCGACTTTTCATGTGCCATTTTTGATGCGGATGGAAATCTGGTTGCCAACGCCCCGCATGTTCCGGTGCATTTGGCGTCGATGTCCGACAGTATTAAAACAGTGATGACGCAGAATACCGGCATCGTCGACGGTGACGCGTTTATGCTGAACTCCCCTTATAACGGGGGCACCCATCTGCCCGACGTGACGGTGGTAACGCCGGTGTTTGTGGATGGGTCTGTCCTGTGCTGGCTTGGGTCGCGTGGGCACCATGCAGACATTGGCGGACGTACCCCGGGATCTGCCCCGCCGGACAGTCGACACATCGAAGAAGAAGGTGTGCTGATCGACAACGTGCGGCTTGTCCATAAAGGCCGTTTAGATGACGCAACAGCTGAAGCGATCTTGGCGTCAGGCCGGTATCCGTGCCGCAATATCCCCCAGAACATGGCCGATTTGAAAGCGCAGGTGGCTGCGAATGAAACTGGCAAATCTGGGCTTTTGAAGATGGTGGCGGATTACACCGCGCCCGTTGTCACCGCCTATATGGGCCACGTGCAAGACAATGCTGAGGCCAGCGTCAGGGCTGTGATTTCTGACCTGCAAGACGGGACCTATACCTATCCCATGGACACAGGGCAGGTGATTGAAGTGGCCGTCCGTGTAGACCGTGAAGCCCAAACGGCCGTGGTGGATTTCACCGGCACAAGCGACCAGCACGATGGAAATTACAATGCGCCTTATGCCGTGTGCCGGGCTGTTGTGCTTTACGTTTTCCGGTTGATGGTTGGGAAGAATATTCCTTTGAACGAGGGATGTTTGAAGCCATTGCAGATTATCGTGCCAGAAGGGTCGATGTTGAACCCGAAGTATCCAGCGGCTGTGATCGCAGGCAATACAGAAGTCAGCCAAGCGGCGTGTAACGCGCTGATCGGGGCGTTGGGTATTATGGCGGGCAGTCAGGCCACGATGAACAATTTTGTCTGGGGCAATGACAGTTTCCAGAACTATGAAACCATTGCTGGTGGCACGGGCGCGGGGCCGGGGTTTGATGGCTGTTCTGCCGTGCAAACGCACATGACGAACACCCGTATGACCGACCCTGAAATCCTTGAAATGCGATTTCCGGTTAGGTTGGAAGAGTTTTCGATCTGCGCCAGCGGTGGCGGGGCAGGTGCATATCAAGGCGGCACAGGAAGCCGTCGTATTTTGCGTTTTTTGGAACCAGTAACTGTGACTACGCTATGTTCCCATCGTGAGATACCGCCTTTCGGAGCGAAAGGCGGGGCACCCGGGGCCGTGGGTGTGAACTGGGCTGAGATGCCGGATGGCACGCGGGTGGAATTGAACGGCAATGATGAGATTGACCTGCCCAGCGGTGCTGCATTCGGCATGGAAACGCCGGGTGGTGGTGGCTGGGGAACCGCCTAGGCCCAAAAAAGGGGGCTGTCTGCCCCCTTTAACCCCCGAGGGGTATTTGACGCACAATAAAGCGTTAGGCGGCTGACAGGCCGGTTCTGAGCGACGCCAAAATGATGTCGACGTCTTGGCCGGTTAGGGTCAGCGGCGTTGACATAAGAAGGTTGTTGCCACCGATACGGACCATTGTGCCGGCCTCATAGGTTGCTTTGTGGATGCGTTTGATTGTGCTTGGTTC
>JBMZCY010000235.1:0-3275 GCA_049613825.1 Planktomarina sp. | reverse complement strand
TATGGGTGAATTATTCTCAATTAATATTTCAAAAAATTGATAAATGTGGTCAGCGTTAACAAGATATTTATGAAACGAGATACGTGAAATGAAAAACTCGAAAACGCAGGAAATTTTTACAATTATAGCAGGCACAGCTACTGTGGTACTTGCGATAATGGCCGTCCTGCAGTTCAGTTTCCGCACAAAAATAAACACACCAACAGACTTGATAGAAGCACTTCACAGCATTGAGGTAGCAATAAATGGAACAGAATTTAATCCAGATAGAAGCGAAATAAATAGAATCGAGAATGCTGTGGACGAATTTTCCACCCAAATTGCATTATCGGTAGGTGATAAAGATGGCGAGCTAGCATTTGTTCCCAGATCGTTTGCAGGCGTAAGAAAGTATAGCGATGATGCTGTGTTCGATTTCATGGCTGCCAACGGTAAGACCAAGTTAATACGCGTGATAGTACGCACATGGTCAGTCGCGTTTCTGGTTGACGGATCTGCCGATGAATACGAAACCAGTCTGGGTGGTAACTTTGTAGTTGGTTTTGGAGAAATCAGTTGCAGATTTGAAATCCTAGCACTTGAAGCAAACAAAGGCGCCACAATAAGGTCTACCTGTTTCTAGTCATAAGGCATCTGCCAAAAAAATTTCTTAGTCACAGTGTTTTGTTGCCAAAACGTATCTGAAACCCGAACCTCAGGCGTCGAATTCGCACTTTGTTAGAATAAACCAACGCGCCCTTGCACTCCATTATAAAAAAACCAATTTACACATTATGACATTACCCAACGCCTCCATGCCCCCCGCCACAAAACCATCGCCCAAAACGATGCCCGAAAACGCCTGTGACACCCATGTCCACATGGTCGCTGGCCCCGAATTCCCTCTCTGGGATGGCCGCGTCGAAAACCCTGCGCCCGGGCCGGATTATGATGAATGGCTAAAGCTCTACAAAGACCACATTGCGGCATTGGGCTGTACACGTGGGGTGCTGGTGCATTCGATCCTGTATGGCACCGACAATCGAGTGACGTTGCAGGCCGTGAAGGATCTTGGCAACGGGTTCAAAGGTGTGGGCCTGTTGCCCGATGATGCGAGTGACAAGGATCTCGACGCGTTTGCGGATGCGGGGATCAAGGCGCTGCGGCTGAATTACGTGCATGGTGGCGTGCTGACGTGGGACGGGGCCAAGGCGTTGGCACCGCGATTGGAAGACCGCGGAATGCACATTCAGATGCTGCTGCACACGCACAAGCATATGGTGGAACTGACGGATGACATTCGCAAGCTGCCTGTGCCTTTGGTTGTGGATCACATGGGCTGGCCTGACCTGAAGCTGGGTGAGGATGACGCGGGGTTTGATACCCTGACCCAACTGCTGGACGAAGGGTGTGTGCATGTGAAACTATCCGCATTGTACCGTCTGTGCCCGCCACCTTACGGCCAAGCAGATGCGTTTGTGACAAAGCTGCTATCGACCAATCCCGATGGCCTTTTGTGGGGATCAGACTGGCCCCACCTGATGCTGAATGACGCAACGATGCCCGAAGGTGATGCAGTGATGGACACCTTCCTGCGGACTGTGACACGCGACGAACATTTACAAAAAATTCTGGTGGACACCCCTGCCCGCCTGTTTGACTTTTAAGGAACGACCCCATGCTTGACCAACAATTTGGCGACTTGCCTGAATGGAACCTAACAGACCTCTACGCCGCCGATGACGCGCCGGAAATGGTGCGCGATATGGATTGGTTGGAAAAAGCCTGCGCTGATTTTGCTACCAATTACGAAGGTAAGATGCACACGCTAGACTCGGCTGGTATGTTAAAAGCGGTGCAAGACTATGAGGCGATTGACGTCATCTCAGGCCGGATCATGTCCTATGCAGGGCTGCGGTATTACCAAGTCACGACTGATGCAGGCCGTGCGAAATTTATGTCTGATGCTCAGGGGAAGTTGACGGAATTTACGACTCCGCTGGTGTTCTGGTCGTTGGAATTGAATCGGCTGGACGATGATTTCCTGAACGGACTTTTGGCCGACAACGTCGATCTTGCCCGCTATAAACCAATTTTCGACCGCACCCGTGCGATGAAAGCATACCAACTGTCAGACGAGCTTGAGAAATATCTGCATGATATGTCCGTTGTTGGTTCCACCGCATGGAACCGTCTGTTCGATGAAACCGTCGCAGCGTTGAAATTCACCGTACGTGGGAAAGAATTGTCATTAGAAGCGGCCTCCGCCAAACTTGCTAATAAAGACCGTGGCCTGCGCGAAGAAACTGCCCGCGAAATCGCCCGGGTTCTGAAAGACAATCTGCCCCTGTTCGCACGTGTCCACAACACGCTGGCGAAGGAAAAGGAAATCGAAGACCGGTGGCGCAACATGCCGACCCCGCAAACCGGTCGCCACTTGTCAAACCATGTGGAACCCGAAGTGGTTGAGGCCCTGCGCAATGCAGTTGTCGCCGCTTATCCGAAACTGTCCCACCGCTATTACGCGCTGAAGGCCAAATGGATGGGGCTGGATAAGATGCAAGTCTGGGATCGTAACGCGCCCCTGCCGATGGATACGACACGCGATGTGATGTGGGACGAGGCCGAGAAGACCGTGATGGATGCCTATGCCGATTTTGATCCCAAAATGGCCGAGATTGCGAAGCCGTTTTTCACTGATGGTTGGATTGATGCGGCAGTGAAACCTGGCAAAGCGCCGGGTGCGTTTGCGCATCCGACTGTGACCACAGTGCACCCGTATGTGATGCTGAACTACATGGGCAAACCGCGTGACGTGATGACGCTGGCCCATGAATTGGGCCACGGTGTGCATCAGGTGATGGCGGCTGAACAGGGTGAAATGTTGTCATCTACACCGCTTACCTTGGCAGAAACTGCGTCTGTGTTTGGCGAAATGCTGACCTTCCGCAAAATGCTGGACGGGGCGAAAACGCAGGAAGAACGCAAAGTCATGTTGGCCGGCAAGGTCGAGGACATGATCAACACCGTCGTCCGACAAATCGCGTTCTACGACTTTGAATGCAAACTGCACGCCGCCCGCGCAGACGGCGAGCTAACCCCCGACCAAATCAACGACATCTGGATGAGCGTTCAAGGCGAATCCCTCGGCCCCGTGTTCGAATTTATGGACGGGTATGAAACATTCTGGTCCTACATCCCCCACTTCGTGCATTCACCGTTCTACGTCTACGCCTATGCGTTCGGCGACGGTTTGGTGAATGCGCTGTATGCGGTGTACGAGGAAGGTGATCCTG
>JBMZCY010000234.1:0-3284 GCA_049613825.1 Planktomarina sp. | reverse complement strand
ATGGAAAATTTCGAACGGATGGTCCTGATAGAAGCTTTGAAGAAATCCGCAGGTCGGGCCGAAGCGGCCGCGATGCGTTTGGGTATGGCGCGGAACACGTTCTATGACCGCTTGGCAAAATATGGCTTGAAAGCACGTGACTACAAAACTTGACGGGTTCTGCGCGTATGTGCACAGATTTCGACCGTGAAATTTGCCACGGCTTGCTTATGTTAGATATCAACATCGCAGGAGATTTACATGAGCTGGGCCCCATCCCCCGACCCAATCCTAGGCAACCGTGCATCGGTTAATGCAGTCGAGACTTTGATCGTCCCGCGCGCCGTTGATCTGGGCGAAATGGAAGTGCGCCGCGCGTTGCCATCCACCAAACGCCAGATGGTCGGGCCGTTCATCTTCTTCGACCAAATGGGCCCTGCTGAATTTCTGACGGACGAAGGCATCGACGTGCGCCCGCATCCGCACATTAATCTGGCCACGCTGACTTATCTGTTCAAAGGCCAGATTCATCACCGCGACAGTCTGGGCACGGATATGGCGATTGAACCGGGTGCGGTGAACTGGATGAAAGCAGGCAAGGGGATTGTTCATTCCGAACGCACCTCCGCAGATCGCCGTCGCAACGGACAAACGCTGTTCGGTATCCAAACGTGGATGGCTTTGCCGGAAAATGTCGAAGAATCCGATCCTGCTTTCATGCACCACGGGGCAGGGGATTTGCCGCAGGTGCAGGCAGATGGTGTTGATGCACGTTTGATCGCGGGCTCTGCATTCGGGGTGACGTCCCCTTTGGCGACATCCTCTGAAACGCTGTATAGTGACATTGCCATGACGGCAGGCAGCAAGATGCCCATCGACCCAACCTACGAAGAACGCGCCCTGTACACGATCGAGGGCGAGATTGAGGTGACAGGTCACACCTACGCACCCGGCCAACTGCTGATCCTGCGTCCCGGTGACGCGATCACTGTCACTGCAAAATCCCAAGCACGGTTTATGCTGTTCGGCGGCACCCCGATGGATGGGCCGCGCTACATCTGGTGGAATTTCGTGTCATCACGCAAGGAACGCATTGAGATGGCCCGTGAAGAATGGGCGCAGGGTAAGTTTGACACAGTTCCCGGCGATGAGGTTGATTTTATTCCCGTGCCCGAAGGAAAGCCGATCATTAAATTGGCAACAGGCCGGGCTGTCCAAGATTGATGTCTGTCGGGCATACGCGGTAGGCTGATCGCAGATTTGGAGAGCACGCATGTCACACCTGACCGGAAAACGCATCATCATCACGGGCGCCAGCAAAGGCATTGGCGCAGCCACCGCCACGTATATGGCCATGGAAGGTGCCAAGATCACCCTTGCCGCCCGTACTGAGGACGCGATTGTTGAACTGGCCGAACAGATCAATCTGGACGGTGGGTCAGCGATTGCTGTGGCCTGTGATGTGGCCGACTATGCGCAAGTGCAGACGGTTATCGACGCGACTGTTGATGCTTTTGGCGGTGTGGATGTACTGGTCAACAATGCAGGCCTGATCGACCCGATTGGCCGTTTGACGGATTTGTCTGCGGATGATTTCGGGCGCGTGATTGACGTGAATTTAAAGGGCGTCTTCAACGGCATGAAAGCCGCCATTCCCGCGATGGACGGTGATGGAACGATTATCAACATCTCGTCCGGTGCAGCGTATGGCGTGTTGGAAGGCTGGTGCCACTACAGCGCATCAAAAGCGGGCGTTCTGCAACTGACCCGTGCTGGTGACAAAGAGTATGGCGATATGGGCATCCGCAGCATCGGCCTGTCCCCTGGAACTGTCGCCACAGACATGCAGCGTGAAATTAAGGCGTCAGGCATCAACGCCGTCGCCGCGATGGATTTCGATCAACATATTCCTGCGGATTACGTTGCCAAAACCATCGGATATTTGATCGGCCCCGGTGGTGACGCACATCTTGGCGCCGACTTTTCAATTAAAACCAACGAAGGTCGCGCTGCGGTTGGTTTGCCGCCTGTATCAACTTAACCTATTGTCACGCATGCGCGTGTCGTGATGTTTGCGAACCCCATCCTGGGGTCCGCTTTGATCAGGAGGGCGCTGCCCTCCTTTGCCGCGTTTCGCGTCATTCACCACCCGAAGTTTTTACGGCCTTATGTAGGAAACGCACCAAGCGGTGTGACACATGATTAAGGTGTTATGTTGCATCGTTGTGGTTATGTTCTTTCCGCCAGCTAGTGACGTCCAAAGTGTTGTGACCAACAATCCCAATATTAGCCGAGTAGCAGAACCTAGTTTTCTGCGGCATGTCAAAGACGTCGGTATAAAAGATAATGCCGTAGAGGCACAGTTTCTGCCCTACGCTGGCAAAGATTTGGTCAAAAAATCCTTCGACAAGGTTGGTTTCCCCATAGGCACTCACAGTGGCAGTTTCATCGGCCGCAATATGCTCCGCAGCTTCTTCATCACTTTGGTCGATTTTAAACAAATCATTACCGTTTACAGGAAAGGTGCAGCCCTCAACCCAAAGCCTGCCAGCAATCTTGACGTCTTTGGCTGGACTGATCCCAGAGTTCTTAATGTTGAAGTACACTTCAGGGACAACACTTTGCCCGATATTCCATTTAGCATCAAAAGAATTGGGAACGATGGACAAATAGGCTCTTGTTTGAGCTTGTCCGATTTTTTTTGTGTCTCGAACCATTTCACGAGTGGATACGAGTGTAAGATAAACATATCGAACACCAATAACAGTGGCCAAGAACGTAAGCGTTCCCACAAGCCAAGCGGCCCACAGCATACCCTTGGCCCATTGCGCCATCTCCCTTTGGGCGTTCAAATCCTGTTCGGAGCGCTCTGCGTCACGGGAGGTTGTTTCGGATTGATCTACGCACTCTCTCGCACTGTTGAGGTCAATAGAAATGTTGAGGCATTCCCGATAGTTTTTTTCTTCTGTGTCGCGCTCTGCGTAGTAGGTGGCATGCTCTTGGTCGGCGGACTGGTAGCCTTGTGAGAAAGCAAACGTAACGGAAATATACCCTATCGTGAAAATTCCAAAAACGCATAATATTACAAGTGCAAAGTATCCGTCTGTAAGGCGCTTAAGTACCTGCACCAGTATGCAAATCACTCTGCATGGTTGGAAGACAACCGCCGTACAGACAACGGCACACTGGCAAAGATTGTTGTATCGAATGCAATGGCTGCGCCAGTGTCGCGGGATTGGAAAGGTTATTGGCAACGGGCAGCGTGAGTAGGCTTTCGGAACTGTTATTGAAATGTGATTAAAATC
>JBMZCY010000233.1:0-3377 GCA_049613825.1 Planktomarina sp. | reverse complement strand
AAGCAATCCAGAAATTGCAGTTTGAGGGGCAGGAGGTGCTGTTTTATCCGTTCATCCTGATGACGCAGTTGGATGGGAATACCCTGCCAAGCCCTTGGGGTGGCACTGTGCAACCTGCGTTGCCTTGGCGTGGCCGGATCACTGTATCTGACGCGCCGGGCGCGAATAGTACGGTTGACCGCACAGCTGCGGCCGAGGCGCAGGTGGATACCTTCTTTGGTGCAGCGCAAGCATCCGATTTCACTGTGAATGGCCAAACCGTCGGCTACAGCGGCCCTGCAGAGTTCAGCTACCGCCGCTTTATCTTGCACTATGCTCACCTGTGCAAACTAGCTGGCGGGGTCGAGGCATTTTGCATCGGGTCCGAAATGCGATCTTTGACATGGGTGCGGGGGGCGTCGGATCAGTTTGTCGCTGTACAGCATTTGAAACAACTGGCGGGCGATGTCCGGTCGATCCTTGGGCCTGATACCAAGATCAGTTATGCGGCGGATTGGTCGGAATACTTCGGCTTTCAACCCCAAGACGGCACGAATGACCGCTATTTCCATCTGGACCCGCTGTGGTCCGACCCGAACATCGATTTCATCGGCATTGACAATTACATGCCGCTGTCAGACTGGCGTGATGGCTGTGACCATCTGGATGCAGACGCAGGGTCGATCTACAATTTGCCGTACCTTCAATCCAATATCGAAGGCGGCGAAGGCTTTGACTGGTACTACCATTCTGAAGAAGCCCGCGCCGCGCAATTCCGCGATCCCATCGAAGATGGTAGTGAGTCTGAACCTTGGGCGTTCCGTTACAAAGACATTCGCGGCTGGTGGCAGAACCCGCATTACAACCGCGTAAACGATGTGCGGTCATTGGATGAAACGGACTGGGTGCCACAATCCAAGCCGATCTGGTTTACTGAACTGGGCTGCGCTGCGGTGGATCGTGCGACGAACCAACCCAACAAGTTCCTTGATCCCAAATCGTCGGAATCTACACTTCCCCATTATTCCAACGGGCAGCGGGATGAATTGATTCAGATGCAGTATTTGCGTGCGATGTACGGACACTGGAATGATGCTGCGAACAACCCGCAGTCTTCGGAATATGATGGGGCAATGCTGGACATGTCCCGCGCCCATGTTTGGGCATGGGATGCACGCCCGTATCCGCAGTTTCCTGATCTGCTGGATGTTTGGTCTGACGGTGCAAACTATGCAAAGGGACATTGGATTAACGGGCGATCAAATGCGCGACCGCTGGATTCTTTGGTTACGGAAATCTGTGCCAAATCTGGTGTGACCGATGTGGATGTGTCACAATTGTACGGTTACGTGCGCGGGTATTCTGTGCCTGATATCACAACCGCGCGTGCGGCGTTGCAACCGTTGATGGTCGCCTATGGTTTTGACGCTGTGGAACGCGAAGGGACTTTGGTGTTCCGCAACCGCACAGGCCGGAAACCAGTGACGGTTGATGCCAGTCTTTTGGTGCGCGGCCCGGATACCGATCCGCCGCTGACTCTGACCCGTGAACCAAAGGCTGAAATCGCAGACCGTGTCCGGCTGAACTATGTCCGCGCCGATGGATCGTTCGAGGCCGCAGCAGCCGAAACAGTCTTTCCCGAAGATGATACGATGGATGTGGCCGTCACCGACTTGAACCTCGCCCTGACGCGCGAGGAAGCGCAGCAGATCACCGAACGTTGGCTTGCGGAATCCCGTATCAGTCGCGACAAGGCACGCTTTGCATTGCCACCAAGCCAGACCGCTCTTGGTGCTGCGGATGTTGTGGCAATTGCGGAACCGGGTGGGTTTGGCACCTATCGACTGGATCATGTAGAGGTCGCTGGCGAACGTGTGGTCGAAGCTGTCAGGATCGAAGACGCCAGTTATGATCTGCTGGATTTGGCTGAAACGGTGGACAGCGCTGCTCAGTTCACTTCATCAGTCGCGGCTGCTTCACCAGTATTTTCGCTGTTCCTTGATTTGCCGATCTTGTCTGGCGACGAAGTGGCCCACGCCCCGCATCTGGCGGTGACGGCTGATCCTTGGCCAGGTGGTGCTGCAGTCTATCAGGCCGCAACTGACAGTAATTATGTTCGCAGTGGAACTGTTTTCGCGCCTGCAACAATGGGAACAACCCTGACTGATCTTCCTCGCGCGGCACATGGGATTGTAGATCATGGTCCGGCTTTGGATGTTGATCTGACATTCGGTGGCCTGTCCTCGGCCACTGCAGATGCCATTCTGGCTGGCGCAAATGCTGCAGCGATCGGTGATGGTTCGCCTGACAATTGGGAAGTGTTCCAGTTTGAAACTGCTACCCCGATAAATGCAACAACTTACCGTCTGTCTGGTCGTTTGCGCGGTCAGGTTGGCACGGATGCGCTGATGCCAGATGTTTGGCCTGCTGGATCCTATTTTGTGTTGCTGAATGCGGCCGTTGATCAAATCGCGCTGCCCTTCGGGTCACGCGGGGTGGAGCAGTACTTCAAAATTGGCCCTGATGGGATTGATATGACACACCCGTCCTTCTCCACCCAAAGCCATGCTTTCCAAGGAAATGGCCTGCGGCCTTATGCGCCGGTTTGGTTGCAAACTGAAATGGACGGGACCGACCTAAACCTGACATGGACACGTCGTACCCGAATGCATGGCGACGGCTGGGATCAAATCGACGTTCCGATGTATGAGGTGGAGGAGCTTTATTTTATCGAAGTTGTTTCCGCCGGAACAGTCATCCGCAACGAAACCAGCGGAACAAACGCGTGGACATACACCGAAGTCGATCGTCTGACCGATGGGGTCAATGGGCAGATTACCTTACGCGTGGCACAGGTGTCTAACATCTATGGCCCGGGTTTGTATCAATCATTGGATGTGATGATCTAGACCACGGTTCTTGATTGGCTTTGCTCTGCGCATAGATGTTATGCTATGCGCAGGTTCTGGGCAGGAAAGGCCGATGCCATGACACAGACAAATCCGAATATCGCCGCGTTGGATCCGATTTGGGACCGTATGTTGCGTGAAGCCGCTGATGTTGTGGCTGAAGAACCGCTGATGGGCGGTATGCTGCATGCGGGTGTGCTGCACCATAAAACGCTGGAAGCGGCGCTATCTTTCCGAATTGCGCAAAAGCTGGCGTCGGCAGATATGCCCGAACAAATGCTACGCGAACTGGTGGACGAAGCATTGGCGCTGTCTAATATCGGCTGCGACGCTCGCGCTGACCTAGCGGCGGTGTTGGATCGTGATCCCGCAACCCAGCGCCTGATCCAGCCGTTGATGTATTTCAAAGGGTTCCAAGCCGTACAGTCACACCGTGTTGCGCATTGGTTGTGGAACAACGACCGCAAACACTTGGCCTATTTCATCCAG
>JBMZCY010000232.1:0-3381 GCA_049613825.1 Planktomarina sp. | reverse complement strand
AGGTTTGTCTGTGTTGGAATACTTCAACTCAACTCACGGAGCGCGTAAAGGTCTTGCTGATACAGCTCTTAAAACTGCGAACTCTGGTTACCTGACACGTCGTTTGGTGGACGTTGCGCAAGATTGTATCGTGCGCAAACTGGACTGTAAGACTGAACGTTCGATCACAGCACGCGCTGCGGTGAACGATGGTGAAGTTGTATCCAGCTTGTCTGAACGTATCTTGGGCCGTGTTGCGGCAGAAGACGTGTTCAAGCCGGGCACTGATGAGTTGCTGGTCGCCAAAGGCACGCTGATCGACGAACGCACATCTGATGCGGTTGAAGAAGCAGGCGTTGTTGTCATGCAAATGCGCAGCCCGCTGACCTGTGACACCGAAGATGGCATCTGTGCGACTTGCTACGGTCGTGACTTGGCCCGTGGTACACGCGTCAACATCGGTGAAGCAGTCGGCATTATTGCTGCCCAATCCATTGGTGAACCAGGCACACAGTTGACCATGCGTACGTTCCACATTGGTGGTGTGGCACAGGGTGGTGGTCAACAATCCTTCCAAGAGACTTCGGTCGAAGGTAAGGTTGTGATCCGCAATGCAAGCGTTCTGAAAAACTCGGCTGGGGACAACCTGCTGATGACAAGGAACACTGTCATCGCAATCCAAGATGCTGGTGGCGCTGAAATCGCGGTTTACAAGCCAAGCTATGGTTCCAAGTTGCTGGTTACTGATGGCGCGGATGTCACCCGTGGTGAAAAGTTGTTTGAATGGGATCCGTTCACACTACCAATCATCGCGGAAAAGTCTGGTACTGTTAAGTACGCTGACCTTGTGACAGGTATCGCGGTTCGTGAAGACACCGATGATGCGACTGGCATGACCCAGAAAATCGTGATGGACTGGCGTACTGCGCCGAAGGGCAACGAACTGGCCCCGAAAATCCTGATCGCGGGTCCTGATGGCGAACCGATGATGAAAGACGACGGCAACCCTGTCGCTTATCCAATGTCGGTAGATGCGGTTCTGTCTGTTGAAGATCAGGCAGAAATCAAAGCCGGTGACATCCTTGCGCGTATCCCGCGTGAAGGTGGTCGGTCGAAAGACATTACCGGTGGTCTGCCACGGGTTGCGGAACTGTTCGAAGCCCGCCGTCCGAAAGATCACGCGATCATCGCGGAAATCGATGGTTACGTGCGCTTTGGCAAAGACTACAAAAACAAGCGCCGCATCGCGATCGAACCTGCGGATGATACCATGGAGAAGGCAGAATATATGGTGCCGAAAGGCAAGCATATTCCAGTCGTCGAAGGGGACTTCATTCAGAAGGGCGATTACCTGATGGACGGGAACCCGGCTCCGCACGATATTCTTGCGATTATGGGTGTTGAAGCGCTGGCCGATTATATGATCGACGAAGTGCAAGACGTGTACCGTTTGCAGGGTGTTAAGATCAACGACAAACACATCGAAGTGATCGTGCGCCAGATGCTGCAAAAGTGGGAAATTTCAGACAGTGGGGAAACCACACTTCTGAAAGGCGAACACGTGGACAAAGTCGAGTTTGATGCTGCTAACGAAAAGGCACACGCACGCGGCAAACGTCCGGCGCAGGGTGAACCCATTCTGTTGGGCATCACGAAAGCGTCCTTGCAGACACGTTCGTTCATCTCGGCGGCATCGTTCCAAGAAACAACGCGCGTTCTGACCGAAGCATCGGTTCAGGGCAAACGGGACAAACTGGTCGGTTTGAAAGAAAACGTCATCGTGGGACGCTTGATCCCGGCGGGTACCGGTGGGGCGACACAACGTGTCCGCCGCATTGCGACCAACCGTGATAACGTGGTTCTGGAAGCACGCCGTGAAGAAGCGGAACAGGCGATTGCCTTGGCGGCCCCTGCTGCGGATGCAGGTCCATCCGTGGATGATGTGTTCGATACAATCGTGGTGGATACACCGGAAAGCCGCGATTAAGCTTTAGTCGATCTAAGAATTGAAAAGGCCATCCCGAGCGGGGTGGCCTTTTCGCTTTGTGAGGGATGGCGGCAAGCGGTTTCGAAACGGCTTGCGAAAGGCATTTCGAAATGCCTTTCTGCCCACACACCAAGGGATGTGAATAATGACTGACAATCTGCGCGGGGCAGGGTTGATGACCTTGTCGATGCTGACCTTCGCGATCAACGATGCGTTTATCAAATCGCTGGGTGGGGTGTTGCCGGTGTTTCAGACGCTGGCGGTTCGTACTGGGATCGTTCTTGTGCTGCTGGCGATTTACTTGCGCATTGTCGGCTGGGAAATGGGACCGACGACGCGGCGGGAAAAGGCGTTGATCGGGCTGCGGACTTTGTCGGAAATAGGTGCGGCTTATTTCATTGTGACCGCGCTGTTTAATATGGAGTTGGCGAACATCACGTCGATCCTGCAAATGCTGCCGCTGACCGTGCCGTTGGCTGCGATGATCTTTCTAGGGGAACCTTTGGGCTGGAAACGCCTTGCCGCAATTGGTGTGGGATTTTTGGGCATGTTGCTGATCGTGCAGCCGGGGTCTGAAGGATTTACAATCTATTCGCTTTACGGGGTCGCCGCTGTTGGATGTGTTACAGTACGCGACATCACGGCCCGTCAGTTACGGGGAACAATCTCCTCAGGTGTTCTATCCCTGTTCGTCGCCGCAGGTGTATTCGTTTTTGCCAGCGTGATGAGCCTGACGCAGACATGGGTTCCTATCCCTCCATCTGGTTGGACCGGCTTGGTCGGATCGGCTGTTGCCATTATGATCGGCTACATTGTCAGTGTAGGCGCAATTCGAAACGGGGACGTTAGTTTTACGGCGCAATTCCGGTATATGGGCCTCGTTGCTGCACTTATCCTCGGCTATGTTTTCTTTGATGAATGGCCTAATGCGTTGACGTTGATCGGGGCAGGGATCGTGGTCGCGATGGGCCTGTTTACGCTGTACCGAGAACGACAAGCCAAAGGGGCATAACCCCGACCTGTAGCCGTTGTTGACACCTTAAACGACTCCCCCTATACGCCCCGTATCTGCCATGGGGGATACCCCTGCGCGTACTCAAAATTTGTGTGATCAAGTCCCAGGCATTGCGTCCCCGGTCCTCTGTTACCCCACCGCCCCTCAATCAATTCGAAAGGGCGCGGTTTTGAACGTGTTTATACGGCAACTCAGTTTTCGCCCAAAAGGGTGAATAGAAGATCGGACTACGGGGTCGCCCGTGATCTGAAAAAGACAAACCGGTGGGTTACGTTCCACCACTTGAAGTAACAACAACGGGAAACCGCCAATGCCAACCATTCAGCAGCTGATCCGCAAGCCGCGTCAGCCGAAAGTGAAACGCTCCAAGTCGCTGCACTTGGAACAGAACCCACAAAAA
>JBMZCY010000231.1:0-3413 GCA_049613825.1 Planktomarina sp. | reverse complement strand
TCGCCGCGTTCCTTGAGGCGCACTGCGCGGCGGATTGCGGCGCGCGCCTTGCCGGTAACGACAAAGCCCAGCCAGCTCATCTGCGGCTCGGCATTCTTGCCCTTGATGATCTCCACCACGTCGCCGTTGTTGATGCCTGCCTCGATCATGGAATCTCCGTGTACTTCCAATGCATAATGATCGCCTTTGCCTGCAACCATGTCACCCGGTACGGCGATGTTACGGGAATAGTCTTCGATGGCTGCGATTGGCACACCGGCGGCAATCCGGCCCATCAGTTTGACACTGCCCATATCGGTCGGTGTCAGCGACATAGCTGCGGCGGGGCGGCTGTCGGGTTTGTCACCATCAATGACGCGTGGTTCAAATCCACGCGATGCGTTCATGGCATCTGGCGTCTTGATCACTTCGATCGCGCGGGCGCGGTGGGCCAGACGACGAATGAACCCGCGTTCCTCCAAGGCTGTGATCAGGCGGTGAATGCCGGATTTGGACCGCAAATCCAGCGCTTCTTTCATTTCATCGAAAGATGGGGACACACCGTCCGTATCCGTCCGCTTTTGAATGAATTCCAGCAGTTGTAGTTGTTTCTTGGTTAGCATTTCCTGCTCCTAACCTTGTTAAGACTTACACCGAATGGTAAATGTTTTGTTAATGTTCTACCCATGTTCCGGTTTTGTGTCAACTATTGGTTAAATCGGCAGATACTCCACAATGTCGCCTATTTGTGCAGGGTCGGCGTTGGGGGCACGAATGATCAGGGCATTGGCGTCAGACAGAACCGACAGTAACGCTGAGTCCTGACGACCAAACGCGCTGATCACGCCGTCCTTAATCATCGCCCGCATGTAATGTTCGCGTGGGCCGTTCTTTGGCATTGCTTTGGCTAAAGGCGCCGTCAACACGGGCGGTGTATCCGTCAAGCCAAGCATCTTGCGGACAACGGGTAGAACAAACACATGACCGCATACCATCGCCGATACTGGATTCCCGGGCAGTCCGATCATTGGGATTGCACCCAGTTTCCCCGCCATCAACGGTTTTCCGGGCCTCATCGCCACACGGTAAAACGATTGATTTAATCCCATGTCTGACGCCGCAGTTGCGACCAAATCGTGATCCCCTACAGATGCCCCACCGATCGTGATGATCAGATCACAATCGGTAGCAAGGGTCAGGACCGTTTGCAACGCCGCCACATTGTCCCGTGCTATGGGCAATATCCGCGCTTCTGCGCCATTGGCATTGAGCATCGCCGCCAGACCATAGGTGTTAGACGCAATGATCTGATCCGCGGCGGGATCTTCGCCGGGCTGACATAATTCATCCCCCGTACCGATGATCGCGATCTTTGGTTTACAGGTCACAGATAAAGTTGGCGCATTCATTGCGGCACACAAAGCGATACGCGCAGGGGTCAGCAATAGGGGCCCGTTTAGGGTATCATCTTTGTGGAAATCGGCGCCAGCAGGACGCACATAGGTCTGTGTGTCGGCGTTTTCTTTCAGCGTGATGGTATTCCGAGCACGATCAATATCTTCTTGAATGACCACATGATTGGTGCCTTCGGGCAAAGGTGCACCCGTAAAAATACGCGCCGCTTGACCGCTGGTGATAGTCTGATTCAAGCCATGACCCGCAGCACTTTCGCCTACGACAATCCACTGTGTGCCTGTTTCAGGTTGCTGGTTCGCCCAAACCGCATACCCATCCATGGCCGACGCGGTAAAGGGCGGTTGATCGCGGTGGGCGATGACAATGCCATTCAACACACGCCCCGCTGCATCCCGCAGGGGTACGTTTTCGGCAGGCAAAGATGATACCAAATCCAACAGCGCTTGCAGGGCTGCTGCCACCGATATCATGTGCTTGCCACCCATGACCCAGATTTACCACCATGCTTTTCCTGCAGGCGAATGTCTTGCAAAACGATTCCTTTATCGGCGGCTTTCAACATATCGTAAAGCGTCAGGGCGGCGATGGAGCAGGCAGTCAATGCCTCCATTTCCACCCCAGTTTGACCTTGGGTTTTGACAGTTGCCGTTACCCGCACACCGGGCAGGTCGGTATCTAAATCCAGATCAAGCGTCACTTTCTTGATTGGCAGGGGATGGCACAGCGGGATCAAATCAGACGTCTTCTTCGCCCCCATAATTCCCGCAATCCGCGCAGTTGCCAGCACATCACCTTTGGCCGCTTTGCCATCGGAAATCAGTGCCAACGTTTCAGCCGTCATAACCACCAGGCCTTGTGCCGTTGCAGACCGCATCGTGGCATTCTTGCCGGACACATCAACCATATGGGCCGATCCGTCGGCTGTGATATGGCTTAGGGACACGGGGTCAGGCATCGGTTACAGTTGTGGGATTGGCCAGCAGCTGCTTGGTCGCCATGGCAACATTGTCCTGCCGCATTAGGCTTTCCCCGATCAGGAATGTGCGTGCCCCGTATTGCGCCAGATCAGCCAGATCTTCGGGCGTATAAATTCCGCTTTCCGCAACGATGGTTTTTTCCGGTGGCACCATGCGCGACAGGCGACGTGTCGTGTCCAAAGTGACCTCAAACGTCTTCAGATTGCGGTTGTTGATGCCTAACAGGGGCGAGTCCAGCTTCAAACCACGGTCCAGTTCTTCTTGGTCATGCACTTCGACCAACACGTCCATGCTCCATTGTTGGGCAGCTGCCTCCAACTCATGCGCTTGGGCGTCGGATACGGATGCCATAATGATTAGAATACAGTCCGCACCCAGTGCGCGTGCTTCGGCAACTTGATAGGTGTCGTACATGAAATCCTTGCGCAGACAGGGCAGGGACGTGGCATTGCGGCATTGGGTCAGATATTCATCTGCACCCTCAAAGCTGGGGCCATCAGTTAAGACTGACAGGCAAGCAGCACCGCCTTCCTCATACGCTTGCGCCAAAACAGGCGGGTCGAAATCAGCGCGGATCAATCCCTTGGACGGTGATGCTTTCTTGACTTCGGCAATCAGCGCATAGCCATCATTTGCCGCCTCGGTCAGCGCCGCTGCAAAGCCGCGCGTCTGGCCGGAGTTGTTCGCGGCGGCAATCACATCTTCCATCGACCGCTGCTGTTTGCGGGCGGTGACTTCTTCCAGTTTATAAGCTTTGATCTTGTCCAGAATGGTTTGTGTCATTGTGCTACACCTTGTGTAATACGTGCCAGTCCTTCGACTTTTTCCTTGGCTGCACCGCTGTCGATCGATGCTGCGGCCTGTTCCACACCATCGCGCAGATCGTTTGCGTGATCCGCAATAACCAGTGCCGCGGCGGCGTTTAGCAAGACTGCATCACGATATGCGTTCTTTGCGCCATCCAGAAGTGCGGCAAACGCTTTGCCGTTTTCTTCTGGTGTGCCACCAAGAATATCCCTGAACGGATGCACAGGCAGGCCA
>JBMZCY010000230.1:0-3421 GCA_049613825.1 Planktomarina sp. | reverse complement strand
ATACCTTGGTTGGTGGCCAGTGAAAAATCAGGATTAGAATTATGAAAGCAACCGTCACAGTGATGTTGAAAACGGGCGTTCTGGACCCGCAAGGCGATGCGGTGAAATCAGCGCTAGGCAGCCTTGGGTTCGAGGGCGTGAATGGTGTGCGTCAGGGCAAGATTATTGAGTTGGATCTGGCTGACGGCATGACCGAAGCGCAGGTGACTGACATGTGCGAAAAGCTGCTGGCGAACACCGTAATCGAATCCTATTCGGTCGAGATGTCCTAATGCGCGCCGCTGTTATCGTATTCCCGGGGTCCAACTGTGATCGTGATATGGCTGTCGCTTTGAAAGCAGCGGGTGCGGATGTTACGATGGTCTGGCACAAGGATGCTTCGCTTCCTGACGTCGATTTGGTTGCTGTTCCGGGCGGGTTTTCCTTTGGGGACTATCTGCGCTGCGGTGCCATCGCCGCTCAATCCCCGATTTGTGCGGCTGTGAAGGCGCATGCGGATCGTGGGGGCTATGTCCTTGGCGTTTGCAACGGGTTTCAGGTTCTGACCGAAGCCGGATTGCTGCCGGGGGCATTGATCCGCAATGCTGGTCTGACATTCGTGTGCCGTAATCAGGTGTTGGAAGTGTCTACAGCGAACAGTGATTACACCAATGGTTATTCTGTGGGTCAACAGGTCACGATCCCAGTCGCGCACCATGACGGCAACTACGTGACGGACGCTGCAACATTACAGGCGTTGAAAGACGAAGATCGCGTGGCGTTCCGCTATGTCGATACTCCGAACGGGGCCATGGATGACATTGCGGGTATTCTGTCTGAAAACCGCCGCGTGCTGGGCATGATGCCGCATCCTGAACGGGCGGTTGATCCGGCAACTGGTCTGACCGATGGCACGCCATTCTTTGCCAGCATTGTCAGCGCGTTGGTTGCTGCTTGAACCAACCTGCGCTGGGGTCTTAAGATAGACCTATGGCCAGCATAACCGAAACCACCGATGCTCCCTCGCGCCCCAAGGGTCTTGCGGCCCTTTCGTGGCGTGTGCGGGGGGCATTGTTTGCGATTTTCCTGATTGCGGTCGGGACAATTTTTGTCACCAATTCTTACCTGACTGAACGCTTTACCGCGACCACGCAACAACGCGCACAGTTGCGATTGGCGTTATATTCCGGAAATTTGGTCAGTGAACTGCAACGCAATTCGATTGTGCCCCGTCTGCTGGCCAGTGATCCTGAATTGATTGGCGCACTAGCGTCGAATGATTTCCAACAGACCAGTCAGCGGTTGCTTTCTTTCGTCGATGAAATCGGCGCGGCGGGCATCATGCTGTTGGATTCCGACGGACGGGTTGTGGGATCAACCGAACGGTCGCGGTTAGGTGAATTTCACAATACAGCGCCGTATTTCGTGCAGGCGTTGCGGTCGAATGATACGGTGTTTTCGACCACATCCGATGAACCGAACACCATCGATTTCGCATACTCACGCCGTGTGACCTCCAACCAGATGCAATTGGGCGTTGTGGTTGTCGAAGCGGACTTGCGCAAATTTCAAACCGCGTGGAGCGGGATTACGGATGCCGTGATCGTCACTGACAGCGCAGGCAAGATCATCCTGTCCACCGAACAATCATGGTTGGGTGTGATGGAGGGCGAGGCGCTGACCCGTCAATCAGCCCCCAACGCCATTCAACGCGCATTGGAAGCGACCCAAGGTTGGGGTAACGGGTCTGCGGATGCGTATCTGCAAGGACGTGCCGTGATGCGGCAGGAACTGCGGGTTCCATTCCAGGGCTGGCGCATGGCCGTGTTCACGACTTATGGCGGGGTGCGGCAACGGGTGAATGCGGCGCTTGCGTTGGTGATTATGGGCTTTGCAATCATCCTTGCGTTGGCGTTCTATCAGCTGTCGCGGCAGACGCTGACGCGTGCGTTGGTGTTCCAGAAAGAAAGCGAAGATCTGCGACAGTTGAACAGCCGCCTGCAACGCGAAATTGCGGAACGGCAGAAGGTTGAGAAGAATCTGGAAGTTGCCGAACAGACGCTTGCTCAGTCGTCTAAATTGGCAGCGTTGGGTGAAATGTCTGCGGCGGTCAGCCATGAATTAAATCAGCCCCTTGCTGCGATGAAAACCTATCTGGCGGGGGCAAAATTGCTGCTGGACCGCAAACGCCCTGATGAAGCTTTGTCGTCGTTTCAACGCATTGATGATCTGATTGGCCGCATGGGCGCGATTACCCGCCAGTTGAAATCCTATGCCCGTAAAGGCGGCGAGGATTTCGTTCCACTGGACGTGCGCCGCGCTGTGGCCGGCGCAATTGATATTATGGAACCGCAGCTAAAAACCCTGCGGATCAAGATGACAACGACGCAACCCAGCGAACCTGTGATGGTGTTGGGCGATCAGCTGCGATTGGAACAAGTTATCGTGAACCTGTTGCGGAATGCCTTGGACGCCACCACATCAGCCTCAGTTCCCGCGATCGAAATTTTGTTGGTGGGCGGCGATGATGTGATGCTGTCAGTGCGTGACAACGGCGACGGGATTGCGGATTTGGATGCGCTGTTTGAACCGTTCTTTACCACGAAAAACCCCGGCGACGGGATTGGTTTGGGATTGGCGATTTCATCGGGCATTGTGAATGATCTGGGTGGGCGGCTTACCGCCCGAAACGCTGACAATGGCGGCGCTGTGTTTGAAGTCCGCCTGCCAGCGCTTAGCAAGGAAGAAGTTTAGGTAAAAGGTATGACCCAGTCCATGAAGATCGCGATTGTAGACGACGAACAAGACATGCGCCAATCCATCAGCCAGTGGTTGGCGTTGTCTGGGTTTGAGACTGAGATTTATGCAAATGCTGCCGATGCGCTGAAAGGTCTGACACCCGATTTCCCGGGTGTGATTGTCAGTGACATTCGGATGCCCGGCATGGACGGGATGCAATTTTTGAAAAAGATCAAAGGCGTTGATAGCGCGCTGCCGGTGATTATGATTACTGGTCATGGTGACGTGCCTATGGCCGTGGAAGCGATGCGTCTGGGCGCGTTCGACTTTCTTGAAAAGCCGTTTAACCCCGATACGATGACCGAACTGGCGAAAAAGGCCACGCGGTCACGACGCCTGACGTTGGACAACCGTCAACTGCGGCGCGAACTGTCTGCGGGTACGTCGATCATGGAAAAACTGGTCGGGGCCAGTGCGCAGATGGACCGCCTTCGCGAAGATATTTTGGATCTTGGGCAGGCAGACGGTCATGTGATGATCGAAGGTGAAACAGGCACGGGTAAGACGCTTGTGGCTCATTCCCTTCATGCAGTTTCTGCCCGTGCCGCAAGGAAATTCCTACTGTTTTCGTGTTCCGGTGCCGAGGACGACGTGGCCCGCCGCTTGTTTGGGCCAGGCGGGGACGAAGACCCCATTCCATTGA
>JBMZCY010000229.1:0-3436 GCA_049613825.1 Planktomarina sp. | reverse complement strand
CTGCTGAAATACTTTGCAGGACATCGACATCCGCATGTTGCAGGAACCCGCGCAAAAAACTCTCACCCGCAACGCGACGCCCATTCAACCCCTTGGTCTTTGGATCAAATCCATCTGCTGCATACCAAATCGTCGCGCTTCGGTCTGGATTTGCCATGTATGGAACACTCTTCAAATATAACTGTTTCGGATTTAGAAACGATATTTGGTTTCAACTTTCCTTACAATCACTGTTTGCCGTCAAAAAAGAAAAGGCCCCGCAGTGCAGGGCCCTTTCAAAGTTACCTAATTAAAGGTTACGCGAACCACCAACGTTCTGTTAGGCGGCTGCTGTCCATTTGCCATAGGTTACCCAGGTCAGGACCATGCGCCAATTTGGATGATGCCGCATCAACATAGTTGGCATACATCGGAACAATTGTGCCGCCCTCAGTGGACATAAGCATCTGCATCTCATGATACTGTGCACGACGTTTGGTGCTGTCCAGCTCCGCACGTGCTGACAAAAGAAGCTCTTGGAAACGTGCATTTTCCCAGTGGTGGTCGTTCCAAGGCACACCAGATTCGTATGCGGTTGAGAACATCCAATCTTCGGTCGCACGACCAGACCAGTAACAAGCACACCAAGACTTTTTCAACCAAACGTTAGACCAATATCCATCAGCAGGTTCTTGAACCACATTGATGTTGATACCGGCTTCTTTGGCAGAGGCTTGATACAACTGTGCGGCATCAACAGCACCGGTGAAGGCAGCATCAGATGCAGACAGATCAACATTCAGCTCGGTCAGGCCTGCGGCACGCATGTGGAATTTGGCTTTGTCGATGTCCAATTCCAACTGTGGCAGATCGTCAGCAAAATATTGGTTCGCAGGACCGATCGGGTGATCGTTGCCCACTTTGCCGTGACCTTGAAGGATTTTGTCGACCATCTCTTGACGGTTGATACCGTATTTCAGGGCCTGACGCACATTCACATCGTCATATGGCGCTTGGTTTGTCAGCATTGGGAATGTGAAGTGCTGGTTGCCCGTTACCTCAAAGATTTCCACATTTGGATTTGCCCGCAACAATGGCTCTGTCTTCACATCAACGCGGTTAACAGCGTCAACCTGACCGGTCATCAATGCATTCATCCGTGCAGAAGAATCGTTGATTGCGATCGCTTCGATTGCATCAAACCAACCCGCTTTGCCATCTTTGTAGTGGCTATCAACACGGCTCAATGTGCAGCGCACACCTGGGTCAAAGCTGTTCACTTTATAAAGGCCTGTCCCGATGCCTTTGGCAATTGCTTCGTCGATCATGCCAGCCGGGAACATCAAAATATGATAATCAGACAGCAAGAATGGGAAGTCGGCGTTACCAGCAGCCAGCGTAAACTGGATCTGATGATCACCCATCTTCTTCATTTCTGTGATCGCAGCAACAATCGGTTTCGCCGCAGATTTCGCGCCCTCGGCAGTGTGCATGCCCAGGGATTCGATTACATCATCTGCACCAAATGCTTTGCCGTTGTGGAACGTTACACCTTTGCGCAGATTGAACGTCCAGGTTTTTGCATCTGCAGATGCTTCCCAGCTTTCAGCCAATTCGCCGACCAATTCGCCAGCGGCGTTAACTTCGGTCAAGCAATCAAAAACAGTACCGTGTGCCATGTGAATCATGAAGTGATCCGAATGTGTACGGCCATCCCAGCTGTCAGATGTGTTGGCGCCATTTAGGCCCAAACGCAACGTGCCACCACGTTTCGGTGTCGAATGGCCAGCTGATTGCGCTGGCAAGCCAGTCGCAGCAATCACACCTGCCGCAGCAGAGGTCTTTAACAGACCGCGTCGATTTAGTTGAGACATTCTTATTCTCCCTTGTTGAATATCATTATTATTTGGCGGATTTTCCGCAGTCCCTTTTTTCAAAGGGGGTGATTCGTAATTACATCTTACCCACTGCTGCGTCGCCGATGTTATCAACTCCGCGTTCTTTTAGCAGATTTGTGAGCCAATCCGGGTCCATTTCTGGCACAGACGACAATAACAGGTCGGTATATGGATGGTGTGGTGGCTGAAACATTTCGGCCTTCGGTCCCTGTTCAACCACACGACCGTCTTTCATCACCACAACCTCATCGCTGATCGCACGCACCGTGGCCAGATCGTGCGTGATGAACATATAGCTTAGACCCAGTTTATCTTGCAGTTGCGACAGTAACTTCAAGATACCCTCGGCAACCAACTGATCAAGTGCGGAGGTAACTTCGTCACAAATAATAAACTTAGGTTCCGCCGCCAAAGCGCGTGCAATACCAATTCGTTGTTTTTGTCCGCCGGATAATTCGGATGGTAAACGGTCAATATACTGACTGGGCTCCAATTCGATCTGTTCCAACAGTTGCTCAACCCGTTTGCGTTTCGCCGCGCCTGTCAAACCGCTATAAAACTGAACCGGGCGGCCTATGATCTCACCAATGCGACTACGCGGGTTTAACGCCGTATCCGCCATTTGATAAATCATCTGCGCTTGGCGCAACTGATCTTTGGTCCGCTTGCGATAATCCAATGGCAGTGCCTGACCATCAAATTCGATATGCCCTTGTGATGGCGGCAATAGACCTGTGATACAACGCGCCGCCGTGGATTTCCCTGATCCAGATTCCCCCACAACAGCAACCGTGCGCCCCTCATGAATGTCAAAGTTCACGTCAAACAACACCGGAACTTTTCCATAAGCCGCGGTTACGTTTTTCACCGACACGACCGGTGTCGCCCCAATTTTAATCGCAGGCTTCGCCGGACGTTCAAACGAACGTACCGCCCAGAGGGATTTGGTGTAATCCTCTTTCGGTTTCGACAGCATGGTTCTGGTGTCGGCTTCTTCGACCTCATCACCGCGCAGCAGCACTTTGATCTTGTCGGCCATCTGCGCAACCACCGCCAAATCATGGGTGATATAGATCGCTGCGGTGTTGAATTGTTCCACAATGTCACGAATCGACGCCAACACCTCAATCTGTGTGGTAACGTCCAAGGCCGTGGTTGGTTCGTCAAAAATAATGAGATCCGGGCGACATGCCATCGCCATCGCCGTCATCGCGCGCTGTAACTGTCCGCCCGACACCTGGTGCGGATACCGAAATCCAATGTTGTCAGGATCGGGAAGGCGAAGGCGGCGATACAGCTCCATCCCATCTTTTTCACTGTCGGTGCGGGATTGAACCTTGTGCTGGGTCGGCCCCTCCGTGTGCTGATCCAACAGACGATGCGCGGGGTTAAAACTGGCCGCTGCGGATTGGGCGACATATGCAATTCGTTTGCCCAACAACCCGCGCTTCACCGCAGCCGAAGCATTGACCAAATCAACACCGTCAAATTCCACCGATCCACCAGAAATGCGGCACCCATCGCGCGTGAACCCCATCGCGGCCAATCCCATTGTGGAT
>JBMZCY010000228.1:0-3471 GCA_049613825.1 Planktomarina sp. | reverse complement strand
AAGAAGGCCGCCGATGACGTCGAGGACGGCAAGGGCCAGAAGCAAAGGTGCGGATAGCGTCATTCCCGCGTAGAACAGCCAGCTTGCCACGCCGATGCGGATCACACCTTCGACGGTTGCGATAAAGGGCGTTGGATTAAACCAACGCACAATGACAAATCCGATGGAAATGCAACCAGCCACACCCGCCAAAACGAGGTGCAGCGTATCAACGGGCGGCAATGGTGCGCCGCCCAGAAGTTGATTGAGACCATCCAGAACCGCAACGTGTTGCAGGTTCAAGAATGGAAACGCAAAGGGTGCCAAGGCAACCAGTTCAATCAGACAGAACAGCCTGACCAGTTTTGTCAGACTGTTGTTGCCCATTAGCGTGTGTTTTCCGTCAAGCGGCGTTTCACATAGGTTTGGACCGATCCGATCATCGGGTCCATATGTTCGCCCTCAAAGAAGTGGCCTGCGCCTTCAACTTCTTGGTGGGTGACGGTGATGCCTTTTTGTTCATGCAGCTTGTTCACCAATGTGACCGTATCCGCAGGCGGGGCCACGCGGTCATTCAGGCCATTGATGATCAGACCGGACGACGGGCAGGGTGCCAGAAAGCTGAAGTCGTACATATTCGCGGGTGGGGACACAGAAATAAACCCTGTGATTTCCGGGCGACGCATCAGCAGTTGCATCCCGATCCATGCCCCAAAGCTGAACCCTGCGACCCAGCAGTGTTTTGCGTTGGTGTTCATGGATTGCAGATAATCGAGTGCGGATGCTGCATCGGACAATTCACCAATGCCCTGATCGTATTCACCTTGCGAACGACCCACACCACGGAAGTTGAACCGCAGCACGGTGAATCCCATCTGATGGAAAGCGTAGTGTAAGTTATAGACAACCTTGTTGTTCATCGTGCCGCCAAACTGTGGATGCGGGTGCAAGATGATCGCGATTGGTGCGTCTTTGGTTTTCTGCGGGTGGTAACGGCCTTCCAAGCGGCCCTCGGGACCGGGGAAAATGACTTCGGGCATTGCGGCGTCCTTTTACGTCGTAAGGTCCATGGTGCGCTTGACCCATCGTCGCGTGCAGTTTAGAACCATTCTAATTTAGGGCGTCAGCCCTTTGCACACAGGTAAGCAAGCCTGCGCCTAAGGTCAATTCCGAAGGGGCAGCCGGACGTGGGGGCGTTTTGGGATGAAATTATCAACGAAAGGCCGCTATGCGATGGTTGCTTTGGCCGATCTGGCGTTGCAGCCTGCGGGTGTTCTGACGTCTTTGGGGGATATTTCTAAACGGCAAAGCATTTCGTTGGCGTATCTGGAGCAGTTGTTTGTGAAATTGCGCCGCGCAAAATTGGTCGAATCTGTTCGTGGGCCGACAGGTGGTTACCGCCTTGGGCGCCCTGCCTCCGAGATTCGCGTGGTGGATATTTTGTCTGCTGTGGATGAAACGGTCGATGCGCTGCACACAGGGGCAGGGGCGTCTGGTGGAGTAAATGGCAGTCGCGCGCAAAGCATGACGAACCGTCTTTGGGAAGGGTTGTCTGCACATGTTTATGTGTTTTTACACCAGACGCGGTTATCTGACGTCGTGGGTAACGGGCTGACGCCGTGTCCTGCAGTACCCAATTTGTTTGAGGTCGTCGATGAGTAGCTTTGTCAAAGCCGCTGCGCTGGTGCCGTTTCGGGGCGTTGCCGCAAGCCTTACTCTTGGCCCCAAAGTTATTGGGGCAAAATGAAGAACAGGATTTACCTTGATCACAACGCGACGACTCCGCTGCGGGCAGAGGCGCGGGAGGCGATGATTGCGGCGATGGATGTTGTTGGCAATCCGTCATCTGTGCATGGCGAAGGGCGCGGGGCGTTGGCAGTCATTCAAAAAGCGCGGAGGCAGGTGGCCGAGGCGTTTGGTGTTGGTGAGAATGACATTGTTTGGACGTCAGGGGCGACTGAGTCCGCTGCGATGGCATTGGCGGGCCGTGATTTGCGGGCGGGTGATGTCGAGCATGACGCGGTAGCAGCATGGTGTGTGAATGATGTGGCTGTATCTGCTGACGGGTTGGTCGGTGCTGATGCCGAGGTGATGCAGTGGGTCAATTCTGAGACGGGTGTCGTTCAATCTGTCCCCGCGGGGACATGGTTTTCAGATATGACGCAGGCGTTTGGGAAATTGCCTGTTTCCTTTGCTTGGGCAGATGTGACTATGGCGTGCGCCAGTGCGCATAAGTTGGGTGGGCCGAAAGGTGTTGGCTGTCTGATCTTGAAGCGTGGAACCGATATTCCGGCGCAACTGAAAGGTGGCGGGCAGGAATTGGGGCGCCGCGCGGGGACCGAGAATGTGACCGGCATCGCCGGATTTGGGGCAGCAGCAGAGGCGGCTGTCAAAGATTTGAACGATGGAAAGTGGCGACAGGTTGCGCAACTTAGAAATATTCTAGAAAAGGCACTGGAAGACTCAGGATTGCCGATTATTTTAGTTGGAAATGATGTTGAACGCCTGCCGAATACTCTGTGTTTCGCCGCCGCAGGTTGGAAGGGTGAAACGCAGGTCATGCAGATGGATCTGGCCGGATTTGCGATTTCCGCAGGGTCGGCGTGTTCATCGGGCAAGGTAAAGGCCAGCCGTGTGTTGAAGGCCATGGGATACAGTGACGACGTGGCCAGTTCTGCCGTCCGTGTGTCGCTGGGGCTGAGCAATACTGAAGAAGAGATAACGCAGTTCGCGGAGACGTGGATTGCAGCATATAAAAAGTTCTTGGTCCGCAGCGGCCGAACAGGAGAGACGATATGAGCTTGGAAGACGTACAAGTCAAAGACGGTGTTGATGCAGAAACCGTTGAAGCGGTGAACGCCCTGTCCGGTGCCTATAAATACGGCTGGGAAACCGAGATTGAAATGGAATACGCGCCCAAGGGCCTGTCCGAAGATATCGTCCGGTTGATCTCCTCCAAGAATGATGAACCGCAGTGGATGCTGGACTGGCGTCTGGAAGCATATCGTCGTTGGTTGAAACTGGAGGAGCCTGACTGGGCGATGGTCGATTATCCGAAGATCGATTTCCAAGACCAGTACTATTATGCCCGTCCCAAAAGCATGGAAGTAAAGCCAAAGTCTTTGGACGAAGTCGATCCCAAGCTGCTGGAAACTTACAAAAAACTGGGTATTCCGTTGAAGGAACAGGCGCTGCTGGCAGGTGTGGAAGCGCCTGAGGGCGAGCGTAAGGTTGCTGTTGATGCGGTGTTTGATTCCGTGTCTGTGGGGACGACGTTTCAGGCTGAGTTGAAGAAGGCTGGTGTGATCTTCTGTTCGATTTCAGAGGCGATAAAGGATCATCCTGAACTGGTGAAAAAGTACCTCGGTTCGGTCATTCCGCAGTCGGACAACTATTATGCCACGTTGAATTCGGCTGTGTTTTCGGATGGCTCGTTCGTCTATGTGCCGCCAGGTGTGCGCTGCCCGATGGAGCTGTCCACTTATTTCCGCA
>JBMZCY010000227.1:0-3480 GCA_049613825.1 Planktomarina sp. | reverse complement strand
GGCGAAGGTTTAGGCCCGGTCGCCGCTTATTTGTCCATCGAAGAAATTATCCGCGTGGCCAAGGCCAGTGGGGCGGACGCCATTCACCCCGGCTATGGCCTTCTGTCAGAAAACCCTGAATTCGTGGATGCCTGCGTCGACAATGGCATCACATTTATCGGCCCCAAAGCGGAAACGATGCGCGCTTTGGGCGACAAAGCCAGCGCCCGCCGTGTTGCGATGGATGCTGGTGTGCCTGTCATTCCCGCCACCGACGTTTTGGGTGACGACATGGCTTTGATCAAAGCCCAAGCGGCAAAGGTCGGATATCCGCTGATGTTGAAAGCCAGCTGGGGCGGCGGCGGTCGTGGAATGCGGCCGATTTACAGCGAAGAAGAAGTCGAAGAAAAGGTGCTTGAAGGCCGACGCGAGGCTGAGGCCGCTTTCGGCAATGACGAAGGTTATCTTGAAAAGATGATCGAACGTGCCCGCCACGTCGAAGTTCAAATTCTTGGCGACAAACACGGATCGATTTATCACCTTTATGAACGTGACTGTTCGGTGCAACGGCGCAACCAAAAGGTGGTTGAACGTGCCCCTGCCCCGTATTTGTCGGGCACGCAGCGCGAACAAATCTGCGCCTTGGGCAAGAAAATTTGCGAACATGTGAATTACGAATGCGCTGGCACGGTCGAATTCTTGATGGATATGGATTCCGGTGAATTTTATTTCATCGAAGTGAACCCCCGCGTCCAAGTGGAACACACGGTCACAGAAGAAGTCACAGGCATCGACATTGTTCGCGCCCAGATCCTGATCGCTGAGGGTAAATCCCTGATCGAAGCGACTGGCGTTGCAAGCCAATACGACGTCAAATTGGACGGCCACGCGATGCAATGCCGTGTGACAACCGAAGACCCGTTGAACAATTTCATCCCCGATTATGGCCGCATAACAGCTTATCGCGGGGCAACGGGCATGGGTATTCGACTGGATGGCGGCACCGCGTATTCCGGCGCTGTGATCACGCGATATTATGACAGCCTGCTTGAAAAAGTAACAGCATGGGCCCGCACGCCCGAGGACACGATTGCCCGAATGGACCGTGCTTTGCGGGAATTTCGGATTAGGGGCGTGTCCACAAACATCGCCTTTGTGGAAAACCTTCTAAAGCACCCAACGTTTCTAAATTATGAATACACAACCAAGTTCATCGACACCACGCCCGAGCTGTTCCAGTTCAAAGCGCGTCGCGATCGGGCCACCAAAATTCTGACGTATATCGCCGATATCTCGGTCAATGGGCATCCGGAAACGGAAGGTCGTGCGCGTCCAGCTGCGGACATCAAAGCCCCCCGCGCCCCTGCCCCGATGGTCGAAGCTCCTATTCCAGGCACTGCCAACATTTTGAACGATTTTGGTCCACAAGCCGTGGCTGATTGGATGAAAGATCGGACGGAACTGCTGATCACCGACACCACCATGCGCGATGGGCACCAGTCTTTACTGGCCACGCGGATGCGGTCCCATGATATGATCAAGGTCGCGCCAAGTTACGCCGCCAACCTTCCGCAACTTTTGTCCGTTGAATGCTGGGGTGGTGCCACGTTTGATGTGGCCTATCGGTTCTTGCAGGAATGTCCTTGGCAACGCCTGCGCGACCTGCGTGCTGCAATGCCGAATGTTATGACTCAGATGCTTTTGCGCGCCTCTAACGGGGTTGGATACACGAATTATCCCGACAATGTGGTGCAATTTTTTGTCAAACAGGCCGGTGATACCGGTGTTGATGTGTTCCGCGTGTTTGACAGCCTGAACTGGGTTGAAAACATGCGTGTGGCAATGGACGCTGTGGTCGATGCAAACAAAGTCTGCGAAGGTACGATTTGCTATACCGGCGACATCTTGAACCCAGATCGGGCGAAATATGACCTGAAATATTACGTTGATATGGCTAAACAATTGGAAGCCGCTGGCGCCCACGTGTTGGGCCTAAAAGACATGGCGGGCCTTTTGAAACCAGCGGCAGCACGGGTGCTTGTCAAAGCCTTGAAAGAGGAAGTGGGCCTTCCGATTCATTTCCACACCCACGATACAAGCGGTATTTCGGGCGCCACGGTTTTGGCTGCGGCGGAAGCGGGCGTTGATGCGGTTGATGCTGCAATGGACGCGTTTTCGGGTGGCACCTCACAACCGACTTTGGGGTCGATTGTTGAGGCTTTGCAGAATACCGACCGCGATACTGGTTTGGACATTACTGCGATCCGCGACATCAGCACCTATTGGGAAGGTGTGAGGGCGCAGTATTCGGCATTCGAAAGTGGCCTTCAGGCCCCTGCATCTGAAGTTTACTTGCATGAAATGCCCGGCGGTCAGTTCACAAACCTGAAGGCCCAAGCCCGGTCGTTGGGATTGGAAGACCGCTGGACCGAAGTGGCCCATACCTATGCTGACGTGAACCAGATGTTTGGCGACATCGTGAAGGTTACGCCTTCGTCCAAAGTTGTCGGCGACATGGCCTTGATGATGGTCAGTCAGGGTTTAACGCGCTCAGACGTTGAAAACCCAAAAACCGATGTGGCCTTCCCTGACAGCGTCGTGGACATGATGCGCGGGAATCTGGGGCAACCCCCTGGTGGTTTTCCAGACGCTTTGGTTGCCAAAGTTTTGAAAGGCGATGCGCCGTCCACCAGCCGACCGGGTGCTGGGTTGCCGCCGGTTGATCTAGAAGCCATGCGCCAAGAATTGTCGGCAGAGCTGGATGGATACGATGTGGATGATGAGGATCTGAACGGTTATTTGATGTATCCTAAAGTCTTCAAAGATTACATGGGACGCCACGCGACCTATGGCCCTGTGCGGGCGCTTCCGACGCAGACTTTCTTTTACGGTATGCAGCCGGGCGAAGAAATCAGTGCAGAAATCGATCCCGGCAAAACGCTTGAAATTTTGTTGCAAGCCATCGGGGAAACCAACGCCGAAGGTGACGCCCGTGTGTTCTTTGAACTGAACGGACAACCCCGTGTGATTCGCGTACCCAACCGACGCGTGAAGGCAGATACAATTGCGCAACCAAAAGCCGATCCAAGCAATCCCGCCCATATTGGTGCGCCAATGCCCGGCGTCGTAGCCTCGGTCGCCGTTCATGCCGGTCAGGAGGTCAAAGAAGGCGATCTGCTGATTACGATCGAGGCTATGAAGATGGAAACAGGGATTCACGCTGAAAAAGACGGCAAAGTGATTGCCTTGCACGTCAGCCCCGGCAGTCAAATTGATGCAAAAGATTTGATGCTTGAGGTGGATTGTTCCTAAGCACTGAGGCTAGACTGTCCAAAAGTATAAGTTTTAACTTTTAGTAAGGACGTCATGAATAAGTCTGGGCTTTTTTGTCTTTTAGAGCATCACAGGGACTGACATGGCACGAACAGCCAATCATTATGGACTACTAAGTATCGTCGTCGAACACGAGCTTTTATCGACGGAGCAAGCCCAGGCTGCGGC
>JBMZCY010000226.1:0-3521 GCA_049613825.1 Planktomarina sp. | reverse complement strand
CAGATGGTACCACGACGTCATAGCCTGTGCCCCCGGCCAGCAATTTTGTTTCCAGCACCTCGTTTGAATCGAACACATCATAGATGACTTTGATGCCAGTTTCTTCGGTAAACTTGGTCAGCAGATCTTCGTCGATATAGTCGGACCAGTTGTAGACCCGGATTTCTTCGGCTTGTGCGATGCCAGTGCCAGCCATCAAGGCGACAAGGGCGGTTGTTAGTGTCAGTTTCATAACGCTCTCCCAAAGCTAACTGTTCGGGACAGTTTTTCTGGAGATGCAGGAAAATGCAAGCACTGACACGACTTGTATCTCTACATCGCGACGTTTGTTTTAATGTGGTGTGATTGTAAGATGCCTGTCAGATCATTGCGCCAGTTCGGGCGATCTAGCCCGAACACCGCTTTGGTGGTCCGACAATCCAATCTGTGTGAGGGTTTTGTCCCATTCGATTGCACATCAACGGTTGTGTTAAAATCACGATCAAGGCGCAGCACCTGTCGAACAAATTCGGACAACGCCACAAAGCCATCACCTGCGAAATGATAGACGCCCGCCTTTTGTGGTTGGGTGACCAAAGCGCCTGCAATGGTCAGCGCTGCCTGCGCCACGCTTGCGGCGGATGTCGGTGCTGCACTGACATCCGTATGAATGGTGAATGCGCCTTCACGTTGATCAACGCCAAACAGCGCCAATTGATCGTAAATATTGTGATCAAACACCCAGCTGGTCCGCAAAATCACATTTCGTGCAGTCATTGAATGGATCGCAATTTCACCCGCCAAACTGGCATTGCCCAGCGCCGTATCAGGATTTGTAAGATCACCGGGAATATACGCCATAGGTGAACGTCCATCAAAAACAGTGTTCGGATTTACGTGAACAAATGGAATGTCCAGGGTAGCACATGTACCCGCCATGGCCCCTGGGGTTGCCCCCAGAATGGTATGGCACCGCGCCGGGTCATCTTCGGCCATACGATCCGGGATAATCATCGCCAGATTGATTACCGCTGTGGGTCGCAAATCACCAATCAAATCACAGCAATCCGCAGGGCGCGCCGGATTCGCCATGCGGTCGTTAACCGCTGTGATACCAGCCACTTCGGATAGAACCTGCCCCGCCGCCGTTTGCGCCCCAAAGACAAGAACTGTCATGCTGCACTTACCGTCAGGGTTTCATCTTGATCAAACGCCCGCCGGGCCACAGCATGGCCATTGGCAAGACCTTCTGTCATCTGCCATGTCACGGTTTGCGTAATGGCTTTGTGATACGGAAAATTGCCTCGCATGATGTCCATACCATTGGCCCCCGCCTTTGATTTCCCTTCCCCTGTCGCTAACGCACGCACATCCAACAGATCGCTGAATTGAGTGTCTGCTTCGGGAAAATGGGATTGTAACGCATTGCAAATCTGCCGCGCGATACCCAGTGGTCTGATCTGGCGCGGACCTGCAAGCAGGTGGTTCACATCGGCGGCACCTGTTTCACATAACAGCAACAGGCCTGCAGCATAATCGTCCACAAAGATAAGTTCCATCGCGGCCTCTGCCCCGTTGGGAATGACGACACTGCGCCCGTCCAAAAGGCGTTGGATGGTCAATGATATCGGGTGTATTGGCGATTGGCGTGGTCCAAAGACAGACGGTGCAAAGCTGTGGATGACGTCAATATCCGATTGCGCCGCGAATGCCTGCGACACCAGAAATGCAGCCTGTTTGGACGCCACAAATTTGTCCGTATACTTTAGTTGAGCCGGAAAATGGTGATGTGTCAGAACCACACGACCAACCCCCACCGTCTGTGCGACATCCAAGACTGTTTCAACGCCCAAGACATTGGTTTGTAAATAAGCTGACGCCGTATCATCCGTCAGGGTACTGGGGCCTGCGTGGGCCAGATGGACAATCACGTCGGGTCTGAATTGCGCCATCGTATCATGTAACGCTGCCCGATCAGTGATATCACCGGGCACCAATGCATAATTGGGGACATCTTCCAGATCCCACACATCCGCCAGCGTTGCAGATGCGGTCAATGCATCAAAGTTCAAGACATCATGTCCTGCAACAACTGCTTGCCTAACGAATGTCGCCCCAACGAAACCTGCCCCACCTGTCACACCAATGCGCATATCTGTCACCTTTGTTTAAACCTTGCTGTGAAACTGACGCAAAGTGGTAAGTAACTTGTAAAGATAAGCGGAAAAAACTTGGGTTTTTACATTGTTTGACCCAAGTGATGATCCAGGATTTACCAGACAGGCCACCTGATGACCCTTTTGAATGACCTTGAAGCCCTGCCCTTTGACATCCGCGCGACACCTGCAACCGGCAGCTACGCAGAGGAACCAAGGGGCCGATTTGAAAGCACCAATGGCGTTGTCGCGGCACCTGCGGACACAGATGGTGTTGCAGCAGTCGTTAAATATGCAAACGCGCATGGAATTGCGGTTGTCCCCTACAGTGGTGGGACAGGTCTGGTAGGCGGGCAAGTGGCCCAAACTCAAACAGACCATATTGTCCTGAGTACGCACCGGATGATCAAGCTGCGCGCATTGGATGCGGAAAACGCCACAATGACCGTGGATGCGGGCATGATTCTGGCCGATGTGCATAGCACTGCCGCTGACGCGGATACTCTGTTTCCTTTATCCCTTGCCGCCGAAGGCAGCGCACGGATTGGCGGGATTTTGGCCACCAATGCGGGCGGCGTAAATGTGTTGCGGTACGGCAATGCAAGGGATCTGTGTTTGGGGTTAGAGGTCGTGATGGCCGACGGCAGCATATGGAACGGGCTGTCGGGCCTGCGCAAAGATAACACTGGTTATGACCTGCGGCATTTGATGATTGGCAGCGAAGGGTCGCTGGGGATCATCACAGCCGCCACCTTGCGCCTGTTCCCCAATCCCCGCACGCGCGGTACGGCGATGTTTGCCGTTCCTTCGGCCGAAGCCGCATTGCATTTGCTGCGCCAAGCACGGGGGCAATTCGGGGAAACGGTTTCGGCGTTCGAACTGATTCACCGCCGCAGTTTCGAATTTCTGTCCGAGGCAATGCCCGATGTACGGCTGCCGTTCGCAGATTTCCCTGTATGGGCCGTGCTGCTGGATGTGGCAAACCAATCTGATCAGCCTTTGACCGATGCAATTGGCGCCTTCTTTGAAACCGCCTTTGATGCAGGTTTGGTCAGCGATGCCGTCCTTGCCCAATCTGATACCCAACGCACAGAACTGTGGAGTGTTCGGGAACATATCCCCCTTGCCAATCGTGCCATTGGCGCAGTGTCATCACATGACATTTCCGTGCCGGTATCCTCGATACCTGCATTCATTGAACAGGCAGGTCAGGCCATAGCGTCATTGGGGCCGATGCGTGTGAACTGCTTCGGGCATGTGGGGGATGGCAATCTGCACTACAATATCTTCCCTGACGCGGGTAAAACACGCGATGATTACGACCACTTGCGCGGGGACATAAAGCGTACGGTCCACGACATTGTGCACAGCTTTCAAGGATCGGTA
>JBMZCY010000225.1:0-3530 GCA_049613825.1 Planktomarina sp. | reverse complement strand
GACGGATCAGGTCGCAGTGATACAAATTGGAAATTTATTATTTCTGCAAACACATCATCAACTGTCACACGCACACCCAATACCCTTGCGGCAAGTATAAGTGCGGCGAATGCAGCTGTCCCCGCAAGCTTTGCCGCGGCGACATTGTTTGCAGCAGGACTGACTGAACGTCACCGTCGGCTCATTAACTAGGTCCATAAGCCGTTGTGTTGGTGATATTTCTTCAGCCGTTTCAACCGTGAACGGGTCAGCCGCCCCGAAACTGGCAGCTGTATCGGCACAGGCCGCCGCTGAAATGGTCATAGACAAAAGCAAAGCAATAAATATACGGACCATAATACCCACATTTTTAATAAAATATTAACCAATGGTAGATTTTCGGTGTCAGAAACACAACCTTAACGTAATTGCTTTCTGCCCTCGACCGACACCACGTGTCGCATTCGAAATTCCAAACCCGCAAACCTGCCCCCGTTCCGACCAATCCTGCGCCAGCTTTACCTACGCAAGAAAGGACGCACTATGACCTGCCTATTCGACAGAGAAGCAGACTGCGGCCATGTTGGACCGTGGTATTGGCTGGCCTGTGGGATAAGGCAGAATGCCTTGAAACCGTACATGGGTTTCCCCCCGATTGATCCCATCCTAAAGAAGCGGTTTACTCCCGCCATTGAGGACTGGTGCAAAGACCGCAACGAACGGCGAACAGCAAAGCAAGGTTGTCAAAGGCACATGGGGTTGGCTGATACAGGATATCTGCACAGCCAGTACAGCGCGATCCACGACGTCGTCCCCGGCACCAGTGAAGGCTATCAGAAGGTTCTGGTGAAGATCAGCGATGCAATCCGTGATAAAGAGATGTAGACACTGGATACACCGACCTGATTGACTGAGAGCGGTCGATGTAGGCGAATGGCCGGATTCCATTACATCAAGAAATGGTTCACGCACTTCGGTCTGTTGCTGACACACGGGCCCAAACTGAGCATAACACAGTGCCGTGAATTGAAGACGAACCGGTCAGACACCCGGATACAGGGCGGGTCTACCCGTTCCACAACAATCACCCGCGACGAAGCATATGCCATTGTCGAAGAAGCGATCCGGTCCGGTGACACGTATGTTGCGATGTCCCTGCTGATCCGGTTCTGGTTCAACCTACGCGGCGGTGACGTCGATGGTGAATGAGAGCCGCCAGAAGGAAACACGGGCGCCATACACCACAATGGCCGCAACTGGGGCAAGGGTCTGACATGGGCGATGGTTGCCCCCGACCTGTCCAGTATGACCAAGGTTATCAGCAAGACAAAGAAATCTCAGGCCGAACCGTACACGTTTGATCTAACACTGGTGCCCGACCTGCGGAATATGCTGGCGTCTGTACCAGTTGATAGGCGCTTTGGCCCACTGATCCGCATGCCTAACGGTGATGTCCCAAAGCAGTATCAAGTTTCAAAGCGGTTCAAGGCAATCGTTCGGAAGCTGGGCCTGCCCGATCACCTGCAAATCCGTGACTGCCGTTCTGATGGAATCACAGAGGCATGTAGCCTGGTCGATCCAATGACACTTCGAAATTCCGCACAGCACAGTCAGGTATCGACAACAGATCGCTATGTTAGGGGTCGGTCAAGCGATGCAAATACCGTAGTCGCACTCCGCCAGAAGAACGCCTCGTAAACACAGCTCATAAACGCCTCGTAAACACCGCCTAAATGATCATCACACAAAAGTTTCAGCCCGCGCTCTAAAAACGCAGATTATAACTGTAAATCTGTAAAAGAAGCCGTGGTACCCAAGGCCGGACTCGAACCGGCACGCCCGTTAAGGCGGGGGATTTTGAATCCCCTGCGTCTACCATTCCGCCACTTGGGCCTCTTTGATATGGGGGTGGTATGCCGCGTGGTTTTCAGCGTCAACACCAAAAGCACAGAAATTCACATCTGATCTAACATGGGCCTCAATCGCTTGACCCTGCCCCGTCTCCGTGGCCTATGCAAGACAGTCATTCGGGGTGCGAACATGATACGATCCTTATACAATTGGACCATGTCCATGGCCGACCATCGTTATGCTTTGGCAGTGCTGTTCATCGTATCCTTCGCAGAAAGTTCGGTCTTTCCAATCCCGCCAGACATTCTGATGATCCCAATGATCATCGCCCGCCCGTCCCGCGCTTTCCTGATTGCGGCCGTCTGCTTGGTTGGATCGGTTCTGGGTGGCTTGATGGGATACGCCATCGGCGCGTTTGCGTTCGATACCATTGGCCTGCCCGTCTTAGAGGCATTGGGCAAAGCAGACTATTTTGACCAGTTTGCCGCGAACTATAATGAATGGGGCATCTGGGTAGTTCTGACGGCGGGGATCACACCGTTCCCGTACAAAGTCATCACAATCATGTCGGGTGCCACATCCCTACCCCTTGGTATTTTCATCCTGACATCCATCATCGCGCGCGCCATCCGGTTCTTTGCGATTGCAATTCTGCTGTATTACTTCGGCGCGCCCATCCGTGACTTCATCGAACGCCGTTTGGGGCTGATGTTCACCCTATTCCTTATCATCCTGTTTGGCGGCTTTGCAGCGGTGAAATTCCTATGAATGCGCCTAAGCGTTTCCAATTCCTGATGCCCGCCCCTGCGGTTTGGGTACTGGCTGCAGCCGCAGGATCCACATTGCTGGTTGCAGGGGCGTTCCTGTTCCAAGCCCTCGGCTATGCCCCCTGCAAAATGTGCTACTGGCAACGCTATCCACATTGGATAGCCATCATCGCGGGGCTGTGTGCCTTGGGCTTAGGTGGCCGCTTATTCATGGTGATCGGCGCGCTTGCCACTGCCACAACCGGTGCAATCGGAGTATTCCATTCCGGTGTCGAACAAAAATGGTGGGACGGACCATCATCATGCAGCGGTGGAAGTGCCCTAACAGGGCTGTCGGGCGGTGACCTTTTGTCCACCGACACAATCGACAAAGTTGTCATGTGTGACGAAATTTCGTGGATGTTCATTGGCCTGTCCATGCCCACATGGAACGCAATTTTGTCGTTCGTGATACTTGGAATCTGGATCAAGGCCCTGATGCAAGACTAAATCCCGCTGGTCAAATCTTCTACAAAATAACTGACCAGTTGGGCCCGGTTCGCCATGCCCGACTTTTGATAGATGGCCGAATTCTGCGCCTTCACTGTGGCCTGACTGCGCCCACGCAATTCAGCAATTTCCGCAATAGACAGGCCTTTGATCATCAACATGCCGATTTCGGTTTCCGCTTCGGTCAAATCCCAATCGGCGAATTGTTTATGAAGGATGTCTTGGAACCGTTTCCGTGCGGCATCCACTTGATATTCCAGCTTTTCTTGACGTCTAAAAGATGATGCCAGCAGAACTGCACTTAGGACTGTTCCCAGCACAAGCGCCAAGAATGCGGCCAATTGCGCGACTTCATGAAACATCCAGCTGACTTGGGTCTGCGTGCCAAAAACCGACACTAAAAACTGTGTTCCATACAGCCCCAACCCCGTAGCCTGCGCTGCG
>JBMZCY010000224.1:0-3542 GCA_049613825.1 Planktomarina sp. | reverse complement strand
TTTCCGACACCTCTGCCTCGCCCTTCACCAGACGTTCCATCACGCGCATCATCCAGCCGGTGCCTTCACGGCACGGTGTACACTGACCGCAAGATTCGTGTTTATAGAACTTCGCCAGACGCCAGATCGCTTTGATGATGTCAGTAGACTGATCCATCACGATCACCGCTGCGGTCCCCAAACCTGAGCCAAGCTCGCCCCGCAAGTAATCGAAATCCATAATCGCATCGCGCATGTTTTCGCCGCGCACGCATGGAACGGATGAACCACCTGGGATGACCGCCTTAAGGTTATCCCACCCGCCACGAATACCGCCGCAGTGCTTTTCGATCAGTTCTTCAAATGAAATCGACATCGCCTCTTCGACGACACACGGATTGTTCACGTGGCCAGAGATCGCAAACAGCTTAGTGCCGTGGTTGTTGTCACGACCAAAACCTTTGAACCAGTCACCACCACGTCGCAGGATCGTTGGCACAACCGCAATAGATTCCACGTTGTTCACAGTGGTCGGGCAGCCGTACAGGCCAGCGCCCGCAGGGAATGGCGGTTTCATGCGCGGCATACCCTTTTTACCCTCAAGCGATTCCAACAGAGAAGTTTCTTCCCCACAGATATACGCCCCTGCCCCGTGATGCAGATAGATGTCAAAATCCCAACCGGACTTCGCAGCGTTCTTGCCGACCAAGCCCGCATCATACGCTTCATCAATTGCAGCCTGCAGTGCTTCACGTTCGCGAATGTATTCGCCACGGATATAGATGTAGCAAGCATTCGCATTCATCGCGAAAGACGCAATCAAGCAGCCTTCGACCAATGTGTGCGGATCATGGCGCATGATTTCGCGGTCTTTACATGTGCCCGGCTCGGACTCATCCGCGTTCACGACCAGATATGCCGGACGTCCATCTGACTCCTTGGGCATAAAGGACCACTTCAAACCTGTCGGAAAACCAGCGCCGCCACGACCACGCAGGCCAGAGGCTTTCATCTCATTAACGATCCAGTCGCGACCCTTTTTGATGATCACAGCTGTGCCATCCCAATGTCCACGCGCCTGCGCACCCGCAAGGGTCCGGTCGTGCATTCCGTAAATGTTGGTAAAGATCCGGTCTTTATCTGCAAGCATTTTGCTACCCTTCGTCCCGGCGCGAACGCCAAATTTGATACGTTACCACCAGCGCCCAGATCATTGCGGCCATCACCGCCAAATCGATCAGCACCATAAACCTTTGCGACCAGTCGAACTGAACCGCCAAAAACTGAACCAACAACCAGCCCAAAATGGACCCTGCAATCACAAGACCTGCCATACGCCCTTTTCGGGCATTTTCAATGTCATGGTTTGCGCCCATTTCGCTTTGTCTTCTTCTATCTAATGCAGACCGATGCCTGCAAGGGTTGGGACAGCAAAGCCCCAACCAAATTCACATTACTTTTTGGTCTTCTTTGCCGAAAATTCAGTCTCGCCTCCGGCTGCCAGAATTTTCGCCTGCGCGACCCATTCATCACGACTTGCACGTCCTTTGAAACCGTCAAGGTTTGCATCAACCCAAGTTAATTCGTCCTTTGACCATCCAGCGATTTGATCAAAGTGATAAAAGCCCAACTTGTTGCAAACGCCTTCCATCTTTGGACCAACACCTTTGATCAGTTTCAGATCATCCGCACCACCTGCGCGGGCCTTTTTCAGGGTCGAAGGTTTGAACGCGTCGTTAACAGAACCGTCATCCGCAGGTGCGGCAACAGCAGGTTTTGCAGGTACCGTTTTCGTAGCCGCAGCCTTTTTCGGAGCAGCATTCTTGGCAGCTGGCTTTTTGGCAGCAGCAGTAGTAGTAGCCTTCGGCGCAGGCGTTGTTGTGGCCACGGCCGATGGCTTCACCTCAGCTTTGGGTTCCGCCTTTGGTTCAGCAGCAACTTTTGCAGCGGGTTCCCCTGTCGCAGTTGCCGTGGCGGCCGCTTTGCCCGTTTCGCTTTTTATCGCGCTACCCGTAGCGGGTTGCCCGTTACAGAAGACAAAATAGAACAAAGCAGCCACGATTGCCGCCGCAATGAGGCCAGAAATAATGGCACCGAGCCATGAATATCCACAGATGAAAAGCGCGAATAACGCCATCAGAATTCCGGCGCCAACGGCATAGCCTATCAATCTGGACATGCAGTTGTCCGCTTGTTTTTGTTGAGTCATTTCGACCTCCCCCCGTTAATTATGGCGGTGTACCTTAATACACCGAGCCCTTCTTAACACGAGAAGCAAATTCAGTCTCCCCCCCGCTTGCGAGGGTCTTGGCTTGGTCAACCCAGTTGTCTCGCGACACCCGGCCTTTGAAGCCTTCAAGATTCTCATCCACCCACGCGACTTCATTCGCCGTCCATGCTGCGACCTGATCAAAATGGAAGAAGCCCAGTTTGTGCAGCATGCCTTCCATCTTTGGTCCAACGCCTTTGATCATCTTCAGATCATCCGCACCGCCTTCGCGGGCCGCGTCTAAAGTGGCTGGCTTTTCTTGCGGTGTTGAAGGTGCATCATCCGTTTTCGCCACAGGTTTTGACGCCTTGGGTTTGGCCTTCGACACAGCATCACTGACCTTCGCAGGCGCGTCCTTTTGGGCCGACTTCTTTGGCTTTTCAGGCTTGCCCTTCCACGGCGTAGTCAACGGCAATTCTGTCCCGTCAATACGCTTGACCGTATCTTTTAAATCCACCGCCAATTGCGCAGACGCGTTATACTGCGTGGCACCACTGCCGTATTCTTTCAACGAAGTCAGACCAGACAACGGTTCTGCCGCATACCGACCGTTCTGTGGACCCGGTGTTGGCACAGCGCCTGCAGACAGCTCATCAATGATCTCGCTGAACCGTTCAACCGTTAGATCTTCGTAGTAATCCTTACCAACCTGCGCCATCGGCGCATTTGCACAAGCGCCCAAACACTCGACCTCTTCCCACGAGAATTTTCCGTCAGCAGAAATCTCGTGCGGCTTTTTGGCGATCTTGTCCTTACAGACATCTACCAAATCTTCCGCGCCACAGATCATGCACGACAGCGTGCCACAAATCTGGAAGTGCGCCACTTGGCCCACAGGCTGCAATTGGAACATAAAGTAGAAAGTCGCGACCTCGAGCACGCGAATATAGGCCATGTCCAGCATATCACCGACACGTTCCATCGCAGGGCGGGACAACCACCCTTCCTGTTCCTGCGCACGCCACAACAGCGGGATCACCGCCGAAGCCTGACGTCCTTGGGGATATTTTGTTATCTGCGCTTCGGCCCACGCCTGATTGGCAGCGGTGAAAGCGAAATCTTTGGGTTGGTCAGCGTGAAGACGACGTAGCATTAGGTGACGGACCTTTTTGCAATCAGAAAGAAGTAAACCGCAAAGGCAGCGCTGACCAGACCGGCCATCGCATGCGGAAGTGGTGTAAGCTGCGCATAGATAATCGTATCAAACACAGCAAGTCCGGTAAAACCAAACAAAAGAAACGCGATGGTATTGGGTTGCCCTTGGCGCATCGCACCCAACACCAAAACACCGCAA
>JBMZCY010000223.1:0-3547 GCA_049613825.1 Planktomarina sp. | reverse complement strand
AGATCGACGTCACGGGAATAGGCCAAGCGATCTTTATGGATGTCCGCAACGGCTATCCCTATGCCACGATGGGCGAAACGCATGACCTGACAGGGTTTGGACGTACTTTCGCGACTGGCACCCGCCGCGAAGAACTCAGGGCTTTGGCAGTGGATGAAGTGGTAAAGGCCATGATACCGGACATGGATGAAATGCTGACCGGCATCACGCAACGGGCAGGGAAACGCTAAACGACGTAGAAATTCCACCAGATGGCGCTATCTTCGGTGGATGAGCGAAGAATCATCGACCGAAAAACGCACCAATTGGGCGGAAGACCGCACCATTATGGCAAATGAACGCACGTTTTCGTCCTGGATGGGGACGGGATTGGCCTGCATCGGTGTCGCGATTGGCCTGAAGGCTGTGTTTGGTGATTTCGACCCCACTTGGGTCGCCAAAACTGTGGCCAGCCTGTTTGTTATGATCGCTGTCTACATCTTTTACAGCGCCCAGCGGCAGGCCCGCCGCACGTTTGACAGGTTAACCGAAACCGATGCCGAAGCCCTGCCCAGCCGTGATTTTCAAAAACTGGCCGTGTTTATGAGCGTGGCCAGCATCGCCACAGGTGCTGTTCTTTGGGCGTTATAGCGAAACCACGCTAGACGCTTTCCAAACCGACCAGTACAACCTTCCTATGTCAGACGGAACCTACACAGTCCTCGCGCGGAAATACCGCCCTGAAACCTTTGTCGACTTGGTTGGCCAGGATGCAATGGTGCAAACCCTGCGCAATGCGTTTGCGTCGGGGCGAATTGCGTCTGCGTTTGTGATGACGGGGATTCGGGGAACGGGTAAAACCACAACGGCGCGGATCATTGCCAAAGGCATGAACTGTATCGGGCCGGACGGGAACGGCGGCCCGACGACCGATCCGTGTGGTGTGTGCGAACATTGTACCGCGATCATGGAAGGTCGTCATGTGGACGTCATGGAAATGGACGCGGCATCACGCACGGGTGTTGGTGACATTCGGGAAATTATCGACTCAGTCGCCTATCGCGCCGCATCCGCGCGTTACAAGATCTACATCATCGACGAAGTTCACATGCTATCAACCAGTGCGTTCAACGCGCTGCTAAAGACGCTTGAGGAACCGCCAGAGCATGTGAAATTCATTTTCGCCACGACCGAGATTCGCAAAGTGCCCGTGACGGTGCTGTCGCGTTGCCAACGGTTTGACCTGCGCCGGATTGAACCCGAAGTCATGGTTGCCCTGCTGCAAAAGATTGCAAAGGCCGAGGGTGCCGAAATTACCGAGGATGCATTGGGTCTGATCACCCGCGCTGCCGAAGGGTCGGCCCGTGATGCAACATCGATCCTTGACCAAGCGATTTCGCATGGGGCGGGGGAAACGGGTGCCGATCAAATCAGGGCATTACTGGGTTTGGCCGACCGTGGCCGTGTGATGGACCTGTTCGATATGATCCTGCGCGGTGATGCTGCTGGGGCTTTGGTTGAACTTGGCGCGCAATATGCGGACGGGGCTGACCCTGCGGCGGTGTTGAAAGACCTTGCCGAAGTCACCCATTGGGTCAGCGTTATCAAGATCACGCCTGAGTCTGCCGAAGACCCGACCGTATCGCCTGATGAACGGTCCCGTGGTCTGACCATGGCTGATGCCCTACCAATGAGGGTCCTAACGCGGATGTGGCAAATGCTGCTGACAGCGATGGAAGAAGTGGGCCGTGCGCCGAATTCGATGATGGCCGCAGAAATGGCCGTGATCCGGTTGACCCATGTCGCCGATCTGCCAAGTCCTGAAGAATTGGTGAAGCGCCTGAAAGATGCACCGGTACCGACGGCTCCTGCGCCTTCCCTTGCCGCCCCGCAAGGTGGTGGCGGGATGACCAACGCAATGGCGTCTCCGTCTGCCCCTCGTGGCGGTGGCGGGACCGTAACTGCGCTTGCTGTAAATCCCGAAGGCTTGGAACGGTTTGCACGATTTGAAGATGTGCTTGGCTTGATCCGCTATCAGCGGGATGTGAAGCTGTTGGTGGATGTCGAAACATCCTTGCAACTGGTCAGCTATTCCCCCGGTCGGATTGAGTTTGAACCCACAGACACAGCCCCCCGCGATCTGGCCCAGCGCCTTGGCACACGATTGCAGACATGGACCGGAAACCGCTGGGCCGTAACGATTGGATCAGACGGTGCACCAACACTGGCCGCTATGCGCGATGCCGAAGAGAATGAATTAAAGGCCGAAGCCGAGGCACATCCAATGGTGCAAGCCGTCTTCACCGCCTTTCCGAATGCAAAAATCATCAATATCAGAACACCCAAAGACATCGCCAACGACGCCACTGTCGAAGCCTTGCCCGAAGTGGAAGATGAATGGGACCCCTTTGATGATGATTAGGCAATGCCTATGTCACCTCAAACACCAGATAAGGAATATAGAATGCTAAAAGGTTTAGGCGCATTGGGCGACATGGCGGGCATGATGAAGCAAGCCCAAGAATTGCAGACCAAAATGGCGCAGATGCAAGATGATCTGGAACACATCACTGTGACTGGCGAAAGCGGCGCAGGTCTGGTGACCGCAACAGCAACAGCCAAAGGTGTACTAACCGGTCTGAACATTGATCCAACGATTTTTGACCCCAACGAAAAAGAAGTGGTCGAAGATCTGATCCTTGCTGCGATCAAAGACGCGCAAGTCAAAGCCGCCGAAAAAGCTACGTCCCAAATGCAACAACTGCAAACGGATATGGGCCTGCCTGCAGACATGAAGCTGCCCTTCTAAGTATCAGATCATGGGCAACACCAAAGACCTTGATGATTTAATCGACTTGATGGCGAAACTACCGGGGCTTGGCCCCCGGTCGGCCCGCCGTGCGGTGTTGCATATGGTCAAAAAGCGCGCACTGCTGATGTCGCCACTGGCTGATACGTTATCCACAGTTGCCGCCACAGTCCGCGAATGTCTGACCTGTGGAAATGTCGGCACAACTGATGAATGCGACATCTGCACCAGCCCCAAACGCGCCACAGGCGAGATTTGCGTGGTCGAAGACGTATCGGACCTGTGGGCCATGGAACGATCCGGCGTCTTCAAGGGTCGGTATCACGTACTGGGCGGCACATTATCCGCCTTGGATGCCATTGGTCCCGATGAATTGCGCATCCCCCGCCTGATGAACCGCATTCGGGACGATCAGATCACCGAAGTCATCCTTGCCTTGAACGCCACAATCGACGGCCAAACAACGGCTCATTACATCGCAGATCAGTTGTCAGACGTGCACGTGACATCCCTTGCCCAAGGTGTTCCCGTCGGTGGAGAATTGGATTATCTTGACGACGGTACCATTTCCGCCGCTTTGAAGGCGCGAAAAACGCTTTGAATGGTCCGGCATACGGCACAGGCCTGCCTGTTTTTCGTCACACTCGACTATCATTATATAGATGTGGATGAAGGAAAGACTGAGATGAGCAACTTTTTATCACGCCCTTTACGCATTGACCCTGCCATTGCGGGCCTATGCATTGTCGCAATCGTGTT
>JBMZCY010000222.1:0-3594 GCA_049613825.1 Planktomarina sp. | reverse complement strand
GTCCCAGATCGTCCAGAATGTTTTTAGTGCCATATGGCATGCCGTCGGTTTTGATCTTTGGTGGCCGCGGGTCTTTGATATCGGCGTGCGGCATCGCACGGCCTTCGGTTTCGGGATGCCCGTTCACCGTGATATCCGCCACATAGGTCAGGATTTTCGTCGCCCGATCACGACGTTTCTTGAAGTCAAACAGCGCAGGGGTCGTGTCGATGAACTTGGTTGTGTATTCATAGTTCAGGAAGGTCGGGTGTTTCAGCAGGTTTTCAACGAAAGCAATGTTGGTCGACACGCCCCGAATACGGAATTCACGCAATGCACGGTCCATACGGGCAATCGCAGCCTCGGGTGTTGGTGCCCAAGCAGTCACTTTTTCCAGCAGGCTGTCGTAGTACCTCGTGATGACCGCACCAGAATACGCCGTGCCGCCATCAAGACGTATGCCCATGCCCGTGGCCCCACGATACGCTGTGATGCGGCCATAGTCGGGGATAAAGTTGTTCGACGGATCTTCGGTCGTGACACGGCACTGGATCGCGTGACCGTCAAGTTTTACGTCATACTGGGATGCGACACCTGTTGCTTCAACCAGTGACTTACCTTCTGCGATTAGGATTTGGGCACGAACGATGTCGATGCCTGTGACTTCTTCCGTCACAGTATGCTCTACCTGAACCCGTGGGTTCACTTCGATGAAGTAGAATTCGCCGCTGTCCATATCCATCAGGAATTCGACCGTTCCTGCGCATTCATAATTTACATGTTCACAGATTTTCTTGCCCAAAGCACAAATCTGTTCGCGCTGTGTACCGGACAGATACGGGGCAGGCGCGCGTTCAACGACTTTCTGGTTACGGCGTTGCACGGAACAATCCCGTTCGTACAAATGATACATCGCACCATGTTTGTCGCCCAAGACCTGCACTTCGACGTGGCGGGCGCGGATGATCATCTTTTCCAGATACCCTTCGCCGTTGCCGAATGCGGATTCGGCTTCACGACGGCCTTCAAGGACCTTTTCCTCTAACTCATCAGGCCCTTCGATGGGCCGCATTCCGCGACCACCGCCGCCCCAAGACGCCTTCAACATGATCGGATAACCGACCTCGTCCGCTTGTTGCCGAACCAATTCCATATCATTGCCCAGCACTTCGGACGCCGGAATGACCGGAACACCTGCTTCAATCGCCACACGGCGGGCAGATGCTTTGTCACCCAGTGCGCGCATGGTTGCGGCTTTGGGGCCGATAAAGGTAATGCCTGCTTCGTCGCACGCATCTACAAATTCTGGGTTTTCAGACAGCAGACCATAACCGGGGTGAATCGCATCGGCACCACAGTGCTTTGCCACGCGTATGATTTCTTCGATAGACAAATACGCGGCCACTGGGCCCATGCCCTCACCGATCTTATAGGCTTCGTCCGCTTTGAACCGGTGCAGGCCCAATTTGTCTTCTTCGGCATAGACCGCAACCGTGCGCTTGCCCATTTCATTGGCAGCCCGCATGACGCGAATGGCGATTTCCCCACGGTTCGCAATCAGAATTTTTTGGAAGTCAGCCATGGTCGTTGTCCCTTACTATGCAGGCGCAGCATTTGCGTTGTCGCTTGGTTAAGCACAACGTTCCGTCAAAGCAACACGTAGTTCTGGGTACTGTTGCATACCGTAACCACAAAAAAATAGCCCAAGCTGTGGGGAAACAGCTTGGGCCGATAGTCGATGACCGGTGGGATAGAGTCATGACTTGGGAAATAGAGAAGGGGTTAGATCAAATATCCAGAAACGGCAGAAACGATTGTGAAACCAAACGAAAATGCGGCAACACCACCAAGGGCGTAGGATTTTAAGTTTTTGCGTTCCATGGGGCCTCCGGTTTTGGATATCTAATAAACGTGACCTGAGCGGCAAAAGTTTCATAAATTGTTAAAAAATCGTGGGTGACATAAAATATAGATGGTTTTGAGTGTGAAAGATTGAACAGAACACGAACAAATCTTTTACTTACTGTGGCGACACGATAAGTTAGCCGCATGAACGATTTTGATGAATTCGACGCCTTCGAAGGCGCAACCCGCCCCAGCCTGTCACAGCAGGCCATGGCGGCACGTCCAACGCGCTATCTGGACGGCCTGAACCCCGCGCAACGCGAAGCGGTGGAACAGATCAATGGACCCGTCCTGATGCTGGCGGGTGCGGGGACGGGCAAGACCAAGGCGCTGACCACACGGATCGTTCATTTGCTGAACACGGGTATCGCTCGTCCAAATGAAATCCTGTCCGTGACCTTCACCAACAAAGCCGCGCGTGAAATGAAAAACCGTGTCGGCAATATGATCGGGCAGGTCGAAGGCATGCCGTGGATGGGGACGTTCCATTCGATCTGTGTGAAACTGCTGCGTCGTCACGCGGAACTGGTTGGGTTGAAATCAAATTTTACCATTCTGGACACGGATGACCAGATCAGGCTGTTGAAGCAACTGATCAGCGCGGCGAATATTGACGAAAAACGCTGGCCTGCGCGGCAGCTGTCCGGTCTGATTGACGGCTGGAAAAACCGTGCGCTAACGCCGACCAAAGTGCCCAGTGCGGATGCATCCGCTTTCAACTTCATGGGGACCGAGTTGTATGAGCAGTATCAAATCCGTCTGCGCGAATTAAACGCCTGCGATTTTGGTGATCTGCTGTTACACATGGTGACGATCTTCCAAAGCCGTGTGGATGTGCTTGAACAGTATCAGCGCTGGTTCAAATACATCATGGTGGACGAATATCAGGATACGAACGTCGCGCAGTATCTGTGGTTGCGTTTGTTGGCACAGGGCCATCAGAATATCTGCTGTGTGGGCGATGATGACCAGTCGATCTATGGCTGGCGCGGGGCCGAAGTGGGCAACATTCTGCGATTTGAAAAAGATTTTCCAGGGGCCAAGGTCGTGCGTCTGGAACAGAATTATCGATCCACACACCATATCCTTGCCGCAGCATCCGGTGTGATCGACGGTAACGAAGGGCGTCTGGGTAAGACACTTTGGACCGACAAGACCGAGGGTGAGAAAGTCCGCCTGATCGGCCATTGGGACGGCGAAGAAGAGGCCCGCTGGATCGGCGACGAAATCGAGGCCAGCCAAAACGGCACCCGCGGTCAACGTCCCATGGGGTTAGAGGATACGGCGATCTTGGTCCGTGCATCCCACCAGATGCGCGCGTTTGAGGACCGGTTTCTGACCATCGGCCTGCCGTATCGCGTGATAGGCGGGCCACGGTTCTATGAACGGATGGAGATCAGGGACGCGATGGCGTATTTCCGCATCGCTGTGTCCACCGAAGATGATCTGGCATTTGAGCGTGTGGTGAATACGCCAAAGCGAGGGTTGGGGCCAAAGGCAATCGAAACGATACGTTTGGCTGGCAGGAGTGGAACGCCATTATTAGATCGCGCATCGAATGTTATCCAATCCAAAGGGGTGAGAGGTAAAGCTTTAAGCGAATTAGGGACATTTGTAGATTTTGCGAGACTTTGGAATTTTCTTAATAGCAATGTGGGGAATGAAAATCTGATTGTTGATTATAAAACGCAGATTTTTGAAACAGAAAAC
>JBMZCY010000221.1:0-3618 GCA_049613825.1 Planktomarina sp. | reverse complement strand
TGGCCAAGTATTTCACATGTTCAGAACGCGATGCAGCGGCTGAATTGAAGGCCGCACGACAGTTTGGGGCGACGCCCGTGTTTATGGGCGATGCACTATATCCTGATCGATTGGCCGCGATTTCTGACGCGCCGCCCATGTTCTGGGCTGCAGGGCGGATGAAATTTCTGACAAAGCCGATGGTGGCTATTGTTGGCGCCCGCAACGCATCATCGCTGGGCACCCGTATGGCACGTCGTATGGCGATGGGGTTGGCTGATGCCGGTTATGTGATTGTGTCAGGCTTGGCACGGGGTGTTGATGCAGCCGCACATGCCTCGGCCTTGGAATTGGGTACGATTGCGGTTATGGCTGGCGGGGTTGATGTGATCTATCCGTCTGAAAATACCGCACTTGGCAAAGACATTATGCAAAAAGGCCTGCGGGTGTCGGAACAACGCATGGGGTTGACCCCTATCGCACGACATTTCCCACGTCGGAACCGCATTATCAGCGGCTTGTCGCAGATTGTTGTGGTGGTTGAGGCCACGGCAAAATCCGGCACGCTGATCACCGCGACCCAAGCCTTGGATCAAGGCCGTGAAGTCTGCGCGGTTCCCGGCCATCCTATTGATGCACGTGCAGACGGTTGCAACATGTTGATCCGCGACGGCGCAACGCTGGTACGAAATGTAGACGATGTGCTGGATGTATTGGAAGCAAACACACATGAATACGTTCCCCCCATCGCCCCCGCCGCAACCCATAATCTGATCGGCGTGGCCGAAGCGCCGACGGCCTTCATCCATAAAGACCCTGAAAAGAACCGCCCGATCCACGAAATAGCAGCCCTTCACGGACAAATATTATCGCGCATCGGAACCTCCCCAACGGCCGAAGATCAGATCACACGTGACCTACGCAAGCCGGCATCCGTTGTGGCCCCGATCCTTACGGAATTGGAACTGGCGGGTAAGATTTTGCGGCATCCGGGTGGGTTAATTTCCAAGAATTCCCCTTAAGTTCGACACGCTTCGCATTGACAATGAATCCTTAACGGCCAAGTAAAGGGGCGTTTCCACTAACGTATTTAAGGAATGTCCCATGGCTGTTGTTGTTGTAGAATCGCCTGCTAAGGCCAAGACAATTAACGGTTATTTGGGTGCGGGGCACACTGTGCTGGCGTCTTACGGTCACGTTCGCGACTTGCCCCCGAAAGACGGATCGGTGAACCCTGACGATAATTTCGAGATGTTATGGGAAGTCGCGTCCGCCAGCAAAAAACACGTCAAAGCGATTGCCGATGCGCTGAAAGATGACAATGAACTGATCCTCGCGACCGACCCCGACCGTGAAGGGGAAGCGATCAGCTGGCACCTTGAAGAAACCCTGCGCAAGCGTAAGGCGATCAAGAAAGACACCCCCGTCAGCCGCGTGGTGTTCAACGCGATCACCAAATCTGCTGTGACCGAGGCGATGAAGAACCCACGCCAAGTGGATCAGGAACTGGTCGATGCATATCTGGCCCGCCGTGCGCTGGATTATCTGGTCGGATTCAAACTGTCCCCTGTCCTGTGGCGCCGCCTGCCGGGTGCGAAATCTGCGGGACGTGTGCAGTCTGTGACCCTGCGCATTATTGTTGAGCGCGAGATGGAGATCGAAGCGTTCAATAACAAAGAATACTGGTCTGTGAAGGCGCTGATGAAGACGCCGCGTGGCGATGAATACGAAGCCAAGTTGACGTCCCTGTCCGGCAAGAAACTGGACAAGTTCGATCTGGCCAATACGACCGAGGCTGAATTGGCCGTCGCTGCGATCAATTCCCGCGACCTCAGCGTGACCAGTGTTGAGGCGAAGCCTGCCAGCCGTAACCCCTCCCCGCCCTTTATGACCTCGACCCTGCAACAAGAAGCCAGCCGGAAATTCGGCTTTGGTGCACGGCAAACGATGTCCACCGCCCAGCGCTTGTATGAGGCCGGTTACATCACATACATGCGAACAGATGGTATCGATATGGCCCCCGAAGCCATCGATATGGCCCGCGATGCGATCAAAGATCGGTACGGTAAGGAATACGTTCCGGCCAAGCCGCGTGTTTACAAAAACAAAGCCAAGAACGCCCAAGAAGCACACGAATGTATCCGCCCGACAGAAATGTCCCGTGCACCCGATGAATTGAAAGTGTCAGAGCCGGATCAACGCAAACTGTACGATCTGATCTGGAAACGAACGCTGGCATCCCAGATGGAAGGTGCGCGTCTGGAACGCACGACTGTGGAAATCGGCGCGCAAGATGGGCAAGTTGGCCTGCGTGCCAGCGGACAGGTTATGCTGTTTGACGGGTTCTTACGGATCTATGAAGAAGGCCGTGACGACGCGGTGGTGGATGATGATGACAAGCGGTTGCCGCAGGTCGTTCAGGGCGAGGCTGCCAGCAAAGCGTCAGTAACGCCCGAGCAGCATTTCACCCAGCCGCCGCCGCGTTACACCGAGGCCAGCTTGGTCAAACGGATGGAAGAATTGGGGATCGGGCGACCGTCCACCTATGCATCAATCGTGACGACCATTCAGGACCGCGAATATGTGGTGAAAGACAAGAACCGCCTGATCCCCGAGGATAAAGGGCGGTTGGTCACAGCGTTCCTGTCGAACTTCTTTCCGCGTTATGTGCAGAATGAATTTACCGCGAACCTAGAGGCGCAGTTGGACGATGTGTCGGCGGGGGAACGTGAATATAAGGACGTATTGGAAGGGTTCTGGCAAGATTTCAAAATCGCGATTGATGATGCGATGGACAAGTCGATTACGGAAGTTCTTGAAAAGATTAACGATGTTCTGGCCCCGCATATCTTTCCACAAGAAGAAGACGGCGTTGATCCCCGTCAGTGTAAGAACTGTGGCAACGGGCGTTTGTCGATGCGCACGGCGCGGTCTGGTGGCGCGTTCATCGGGTGTTCGAACTATCCTGAATGTAAATTCACACGACCCTTTGGTCCGCCATCCGATGATGACGACATGGCCATTCCACCCGATGGGAAGCTGTTGGGCGTTGATGAAGGCGACGAAATTCGGGTCTTCAAAGGCCGCTTTGGTCCCTATGCCCAGCGTGGTCCGGTCACCGAAGAAAACAAGAAACCACCAAGGCAGTCGATCCCAAAGGAATGGCCGCCAGAGGAAGTGGAATTGCCGACGGCTGTTAAATTGCTGTCCCTGCCCCGTTTGATCGGGCCGCATCCAGAAGATGGCGTGAATGTCTGGGCGAACATCGGGCGCTATGGACCTTATATCAAATATTCGGAAAGTACATCGGATCGAGGTGGCGTGAACGCAAACCTTGAAACGTTGGAGGATGTGTTCACCGTCGGCATGAACCACGCGGTTGAATTGATCGCAGCCAAAGTTGCGTCCCGAGGGAACCGTGGCAAGGCTGTGGTGCCTATTCACGAATTGGGCGAACATCCCGACGTCGGCGGTCCGGTGAATGTCTTTGACGGCAAATACGGGCCTTATGTGAAGTGGGATAAGATCAACGCGACAGTGCCGGATACGGTAAAACCGGAAGATCTGACCTTGGCGCAAGCGGTTGAATTGATTGCGGAACGGGCCGCCAAGACAGGCAAAAAGATCGCAGCGAAGAAG
>JBMZCY010000220.1:0-3619 GCA_049613825.1 Planktomarina sp. | reverse complement strand
CATCGACCTCATCGCCTCAGACGCGATCAGCGGCAAAATCGCCAAAGACCTGTTTGAAATCGTCTACACCGAAGGTGGTGACCCAGCCCAGATCGTCGAAGACCGTGGCATGAAACAGGTCACAGACATGGGTGCTATTGAAGCAGCCGTGGATCAGATCATCGCCGATAATCCGGCCCAGGTGGAAAAGGCAAAGGCCAACCCGAAACTTGCAGGTTGGTTCGTTGGTCAAGTTATGAAAGCGACAGGCGGTAAGGCAAACCCTGCGGCGGTGAACAAATTAGTGGCTCAGAAACTGGCGGGGTAACCCCTGCCCGACCTTCCCCGTAGTCTTGCCACAGTTTTCCGTGATAACAGATTCGTTATTGTTAAAGGGATTCTGTTCATGGATAAATTTGAATACAAAGTCGTGCCAGCGCCCACCAAAGGCAAACGCAGCAAATGGATCAGGGGGGCAGCGACTCGCTTCGCCGACCGTTTGGAACAAGTTTTCAATGAAATGGGCGCTGAAGGTTGGGAATATGTCCGCACGGACACGCTGCCCAACGAAGAACGTAAAGGGTTGTCGAACGTCGTTGTGACCTATCGCAACCTTTTGGTGTTTCGCAAAATGATCATTGATCCGGCATTACAACAGGCCCGCCAATTGGTGTTGGATGACAAAGTGCACCGCCCCGTCGCCTTGTTAGAGGCCCCTGCCGAAGACCCAAAGCCCGCATCCACCCCGCCGAAACAACTTGGTGGAACAGACAATTTCGAAGATGATCTGAACGACAGGCCCACCTTTGATCCCGACGATATCGAAGATGCCGAGGAACTGATCGAGGCGGATCACCTACAATCCCTGCCCGAAAATCTGTCCGAAGATACAGTCCAATTGGATGATCTGGCCGTAAAAGACGCTGATACCGGCGGAGCCGCTGGTCCGATCAATGTGGCCTTGGCCAAACGCGCCAACCGGGGTTAGTTTTTTTCAACCATGATCCCCAAGGCATGAATGCGGCTCATGATGTCTTTTCCAATCGCTGCATGAATGGCACGGTGTTGTGCGATGCGGGTTTTGCCTGTGAATGCTGCGCTTGCGATCACAACATCAAAGTGACTTTCGCCGCCTTCTTGGAATCCTGCATGGCCACGATGTGCTTCAGACACGTCATTCACGCTCAAGACCGACGGGGACAGGCCTGACTGTAATTTTTCACGAATTTGTTCGGCCATATTTGACATTTTTCACGTTCCCCTACTTCCATCTGACGCTGGTAAGTTTAGTATGCATTCTCCGACACAGGCAAGGAGGTTACCATGAGTAAAGATGATCCATTCGGATTCGATATTTCGGTATCAACCTCCAAGAAAAAGAACCCGCGCGGACGGCGTGGAATGTCCGGCGCATTCGAGACGTCTACCCGTGTGTGTGAACACCCCGGTTGTCAGGAATCGGGCAAATACCGTGCCCCACGCAGTCCCGATATCCTCGATGAATTTTTGTGGTTCTGTAAAGATCACGTGCGCGAATATAACCTGAAGTGGAATTTCTTCGAAACCGCGACCGAAGAAGAAATGAACGCGCAGGAAAAGTCGGATCAAGTTTGGAACCGCGATACAAAACCATTCAAGAAGTCTGACGAACAACGTGCGTGGGAACGTTTAGGCGTTAATGACGCGCATGAAGTTCTGGGCGGGAACGCCACGCAGAACCCGGGCAAGTCGATCACAGGTGGTACACGGAAATTACCAGCAGTAGAACGTAAAGCCCTGACCATTCTGGAATCCAAAGACCACTGGACCAAAGCCGAGATTCGCAAGGCGTACAAAGGTCTGATCAAAATCCTGCACCCTGATTTGAATGGCGGGGATCGCAGTCAGGAAGAGCAGTTGAACGAAGTGCTATGGGCGTGGGATCAGATCAAGGGCAGTCGTAGTTTTAAGTAACAGACCTTCATTGAAGTTAGGAAAAAGCGGTGTCATGTGCGCCGCTTTTTTTATGACTGCTCTTAATTTGATTTGAGGGCATACTTGGTTCTGCGCAAAAATCGCCTCATTATAAGCGTTGCCCCGACCATAAACGCCAGGTTCAAAGGTAACCTCATCACAGCGAAAGTGAAAAACGCACCCAATATTAAAATCAGGTTGTAGGGGATTCCAGTCGGAGAACTTTCTGTGACCAACGCATTTACATAAAGATATATGATCCCAGATAGCGACGCCGACAGGCACGTGATACCGACAGTTGTCAGAATTGCAGCACCTATTCCCAGAATACCGTCTATCTTGAACACTCCGATTGGCAATTTCCAAATCATCAAAGCAGTCGTGATCCATCCCAACGCAGTGAAATAAGCGATCAGGTCAAACGTGAAGCCGTCGACACCATTGCTACGCCCATGTTCAGAAAACAGCGTTGTACTGACGACCAAGCCAACAAGAGGCGCAAAGGCAGTCATGATAATTTTCCGGTCTGTCATGCGCCCCCTTACCTGTCGAAACATCATGCCTTGTGTGTCCGACGCATGAAAAAACTAAGGAGCAGGCCGCCCAGAATCCAAATCAACGCAAGCGGCGAGATCATTGTCATGACAAAGGCAAATCCGGTGCCGCCATTGTAGACGCCATAAATCATCCCCATTTCATCAGCCACCGTTCCAGCGATAACGACCGTTAAGCCTGCGATCAGGCCGGACGCGAGAACCGCCTGAAAGTAACCCAATCCGCCTTCGCGCAAAAACCAGCGATCAGGGGCCATCGCGGCAAGAGCAGCAACAACAGGTAAAGCAAAAACAGTCGCCACGAGGCTGAAACCTGTGCCAAGCATAATCAGCTGCACGGCACATAAGGCCATGATGCAAAAGGCGATGATTTTTTGAAGGGTAAGGGACATGGGAAAACGCTTTCTTTTTTGGTGTTTCCAGAGGTATCCCAGCGCGTTGTGCAGGGACGCACCCGCGCCCCGTGCAGAATTTCAGCAGTTCACACTTAAGCTGCTTTGAACACCAAGCTGACGCCGTTCAAACAATGACGCTTGCCGGTGGGCTGAGGTCCGTCGTTGAAGATGTGGCCGAAATGGCTACCACAGCGACGGCAGTGAACTTCGGTGCGGGTGGCGAACAGGCGGCGATCTTCCTTCGTGCGGATTGCGTTCGGCTGTGATTCCCAGAAGGATGGCCAGCCTGTGCCGCTATCGAATTTCGTTTCGCTTGGATACACCGCCAGATCACAGCCGCGGCAATGATACATGCCCGCAGCATAGTTTTTATCCAGTGGCGATGATCCTGCCCGTTCCGTTCCTTCACGGCGCATGACTTTGTATTGCAGCGGTGTCAGCATCGCCTTCCACTGCGCTGTTGTTCGCGCGACTTCAAATGTTTCAGTGGCAGCAAGGGCAGACGTGCCTGTCATTGCGGCGCCAAAGGCAGTGGCGGTCATCATAAAATCACGGCGATTCATATCGTATTCCTTTTTTTGTTATGGCAGCCGCCCCGGATGTCTCCCCCATCCGGGGCGGTGCCACGTGGCAGGTCTTACTTAGGAAGCAGGACCTTGTTCACCACGTGGATCACGCCGTTAGATTGGTTCACGTCCGAAATGGACACCTTGGCGGCATTTCCGCTTTCATCAAAGA
>JBMZCY010000219.1:0-3624 GCA_049613825.1 Planktomarina sp. | reverse complement strand
GAACAGCCCGCGTTTTCATCGTTAAAGACTGCAACGTTCTATTCGATTTCGAACTGTCATGCGGGGCTGGCGGGAATTTCTTTTGGCAATGCGCTGATCAAGCAAGTGGTGCGCTTGTTGAAGCAGGAGTTGCCACAGTTAGAGACATTCGTGACATTGTCCCCTGTTCCCGGCTTGGCGAAATGGTCCAAGGGCCGCGATATGACCCCTGCCCTTGCTGCGGATTATCTTGTTCAGGCAAAGCGACCGGATGATGGGCCACTGGACCCTGTGGCGCGGTTCCATCTGGGCAACGGCGCGCTGCTGCATGCCGTTCATGCGGGGGCGAATTCATCAAAAGCAGGGCAAAAGCAGTCCGGCGGAATAATGGTGAATTACCTGTATGATCTGACGCAGGTGGACCGGAACACGGAAAGCTTTGCCGAAACACAGACTGTTACGGTTTCAAAAGACGTCAAAGCGATGTTGAACAAGTGACCTATTTTGCAGGAAAGAACATTGCTGTAGGTTGGCATGTGTCAGCCTTGGGCGCGGCAAGACAGGTCTGCAACTGATCCGCATAGGCCACCAAAACACCCTGTCCTTCTTCAACATACTTGCGGCCCTGTTGTAAATTAACGCGGGCTTTTTCAACATCACCTAATTGCAAACGTGCCATCGCAGCGGACAGGAAGATCACGGCTTTGTCTGTTTCCGTTGCGGTTGGCATAAACGCGCCTGCGGCTTTCTGAAACGCGATGTAATACCCTTCGTCACCATAGGTTTTGGCGGGATCAATTTGATAACCTGACAACAAAGTATAAAAGCTACCCTGTTGATCCAGTGTTCCCTGATCCATCCCTTGTAACGCCTGTTCAACCACATGGGCGCGCAAAAAACGTGACGCCTGCCGCGTCGCTTTGTATGGACCCGTTTGGGTTATCTGCAGTAAAGTATCGACAGAAACGCCATCAAACGCGCGATATACTGGGAAACCTTCACGCTGGCACACCGGCAATCTTGTGACGAAATCGCACGACGACACTTGCCGAAGGGTCATGTCAAATCGCCCTGATGTGCTGCACGACAATGTTCCAACTGTCTGAATCTTGGGTCCACCAATCGGGCAGTTGATTGTGTCGTCAATCGGTGTTCCCGCCAGTGTCAGCGACGGCAACAGACAAAGGATCGCGAAACGAAAGACTTTAATCATCGGGCGAACACTCCAGTTTGCTTGCACAGGTTGTATGTGGATCGTATCACGTGACGATATTTGTTCAAAGGACGTTCCATGAAATTGATCGTTGGCCTTGGAAATCCCGGTGCGAAATATGCACAGAACCGTCATAACATCGGTTTTATGGCCGTGGACCGGATGGTCGATGATCATAATGGTAGCGCTTGGTCGAAAAAATTTCAGGGGCAATTGGCGACGGTGCAGTTCGGCAGTACCAAGGCCACACTGCTGAAACCTGACACGTTTATGAACCGGTCCGGTCAATCAGTTGCGGCTGCCGTGCAATTCTTCAAACTGGGCGTCGAAGACGTGGTGGTGCTGCATGATGAACTGGATCTGGCACCGGGCAAATGCAAAGTAAAGCACGGCGGTGGCCATGCAGGACACAACGGTCTGCGCGATATTCATGCACATCTGGGGCCGGACTACACCCGCGTCCGTCTGGGTATCGGACATCCGGGTCACAAGGACAAAGTGCCGGGATATGTGCTGCGCGATTTTGCAAAGGCCGAACAGGATTGGCTGGACACGCTGATGCGCGGCATTTCGAACGGGGCCAAAGATTTAGCGAAAGGTGATTGGGGGCGGTTTATGAATGCAGTATCGCTACAAACCAACCCGCCACGATCATCGAACAGGCCCAAGCAGCAAAAGGCAGATTTGCCCAAACCTGCACCCAAGGTTGAATCAGCACAAGACACCCGCAGCCCGCTCGAACGACTGATGAGCAAATTCAAATGACTGCGGCGTTGAAAAAGGCCTTTGCCGTTCAGGCTGAAATCTGCGGGCGCATGGGATCACCGTTCATGGAACGCGCCTTGCCCCTGATGCTGAATGCAGCTTTGAATGTCCCAATGTTAGCTGACGTGCTGGGCGATATCCCCGTAGATCGCATATCGCCCTTTGCAGACGCCCCTGCCCTGCGACTGGCGGGTGGATTTCACAAGTTGGTGCTAGAAGGGCGCGCACTGGCGAAGGTTTATCCCCCCTATATCGCATCCGACGACGATCTGTTTGCGGCTTTGTGTGATGCCGCGCACAATCATTCAGTCGCTTTGGCACAGGCCATGGCCAACCCGCCCCAAACGAACGAAATCCGCCGGTCTGCCGTGCTGATCGCGTTGGGCCATTGGCTGACAGCGCGGTACGGCAAGATGTTAAAACTGTCAGAAATAGGCTGTTCGGCAGGCCTAAATATGCATTGGGATTTCTACCAGATGGATGTGATGGGGCAGCCCTTTGGACCTGCATCATCGGCCGTTGCCTTGTCCCCCGAATGGCGCGGCACGGCCCCGACACATTCCCCGGCTGATGTTCATGCGGCCCAAGGTGTCGACCTGCAACCACCTGATATCACGACCGAAGACGGGCGTTTGACGCTGCTGTCTTACCTTTGGGCGGATCAACCGGACCGTATAACCCTGACAAAGGGTGCCCTTGATATTGCAGCACAACATGACACCGAAGGCATGATCGTGCAGGGGGACGCGTTGGATTGGTTGCCATCACGCTTGCACCATGAAGTCCCTTATCTGCACTTGATCTATTCAACAGTTGCATGGATGTACCTGCCCGAAGACGCCCGCGCAAAGGGCGAAGCAATGATTACGGCCCACGGCGCCAAAGCCACCCCAGACGCCCCGCTTGCATGGTTTCAGATGGAAAACGACGGCACACCAGACAACGCCGCCCTGACCCTACGCCTGTGGCCCGGGGATATTCGTTTAGATATGGGGCGTGCAGATTTCCATGCACGATGGATAGACTGGCAAGCCCCGCCCCCCTAAGTACCAAATATGACAGAAAAAATCCAACGCTGAACATATCTGGCGCCCCGCTGATCCCCTTGTTCCACTGATCACATGACTGGTTTCTTCCGAGATAGCTTTTGTAACACCTGCGCCCAAAACCAAGGAAGCCATACCGTGTGCTCCAATATGATCCTGAATGTTTGGCGTTTCCAAATACGTCGGCAATGACCTATCAAACCTAAGGCCCGAATACGGGTTTACAGGATTAAAAACAGGTGACGCATGGTGTTTAGCCAAAGCCGAATTTCTTTTCCTGATAATGGCGGATGGTACAGGAAACGCCCCTCCTCAGGGTATCTTTTCGTTCTAGGAGGCTAAATGCAGATTCTACCTTGGCTTATATTTCAATAAACGCAGACGGGACCGGTGATGGTGCCACACGTATCATTCGAAATTACGACCTTCGCCCGCTTCATCCATGTTCACCCCCAGCGCTTTGGCCACTGTGAAGATATCTTTGTCACCACGGCCACACATGTTCATGCAGATGATGTGATCTTTGGGCAATTCCGGTGCGATCTTCATCACATGGGCAAGCGCATGCGATGGCTCCAGCGCGGGGATAATCCCCTCCAGCTCGCAACACAGCTGAAACGC
>JBMZCY010000218.1:0-3625 GCA_049613825.1 Planktomarina sp. | reverse complement strand
AGGTTAGCGCCCTTGCCGTTTGCTAAAGTTCCCTGATCGTCGCCCATCGCAGCATAGGCGTGGGCTTGGTTACCGCAGGTCAGATGTGCACGTTTGGGGCCATCCTCAATCGCGCGGGCCATACGGCCCAGATAAGGATCGCGGTAAGGTTTTGAGCGTTCGATAATCCGGTCTGTCACGATGCGAATTGTGCTGTTCAGGGGCATTGCGGGCTCCGGCTTATGCTTGTTAGCGCTATCATATTTCAGATCATGCCTGTCATCGCAACCCCATGGCTTGTGTTGCGCGGGCGCAGCGCATAGGCGCGGGGCATGACAGATCTTCCAACACTCCGCCTGAAACCGAAAATGGACACCCGCCGCCTGCGATATGGCTTTCCGTGGGTGTACGCCAATGAATGTGTCCTTGACCGCCGGACCAAAGCCCTTCCTGCTGGATCGTTGGCCATTGTTGCTGACAATGACGGGAGGGAACTGGGGTTGGTCGGGTTCAATTCGGCCTCGAAAATCGTTGGGCGTGTGTTGTCGCAGGATACATCGACAGTGCTGGACGCTGCGTGGTTCGAGGCAAAGATCAAACGGGCGCTGGACCACCGTGACACGATGTTCCCGACCCCGCATTACCGCCTGATCCATGCCGAAGCTGACGGGATGCCCGGCGTTATCATTGACCGTTTTGGTGATACGTTCGTCGTGCAACCCAATGCCGCTTGGGCCGATGCACGGGTTCAATTGATTGCCGATGCGTTGGTGAAACTGGCAGGAGCCGCCTGCGTTCTACTGAACGGCCAAGGCCGTGCGCGGTCGTTGGAAGGGCTTGAGGAATTTCGCAAAGCTTTGGTGGGCGAAGTGCCGACGTTACCATTAGCTGTGCCGATGAATGGCGCGACGTATTTGGCTGATCTGCGCGATGGTCAGAAGACAGGCATTTTCTACGATCAACGCCCAAACCACGCCTTTGCACAGCGGTTGGCCAAGGGTGCCCGCGTTCTGGATGTATTTTCCCATGTTGGCGGCTTTGGGTTGGCTGCGCGTGCAGCAGGGGCCGCATCGGTCACTTTGGTCGACGGGTCCGAACCCGCGCTTGCCTTGGCAGAACAAGGGGCTGCTGCAACACCATCGGACGGTGATTTCGATATGATCAAATCCGACGCCTTCAAAGCGTTGGAGCGTTTGTTGGAAGAAGGAAAAACCTATGACGTGGTGATCTGTGATCCGCCTGCATTCGCCCCATCCAAAAACGCGTTAGAGGCTGGCCTACGTGCTTATGAACGTATTGCCCGTATGGCCGCACCTTTGGTTGCGGATGGCGGATATTTGGGTCTGTGTTCGTGTTCCCACGCCGCGACGTTGGAAAAATTCCGGGCGTCATCGATCCGTGGGATCGGACGGGCAGGGCGCACGGGGCAGTTGGTCTTTACAGGGGGCGCAGGTCCTGACCATCCGCAACACCCGTCGCTTGCGGAAAGCAGCTACTTGAAAGCACTCTTCTTCCGGATGCTGTGATGCGTCTGGTTATTGACGCTTGTGTTTTGTATCCTTCGATCATGCGGTCCGTCTTGTTGGCGGTCGCAGGAACAGGTGCGTTTGAGCCAATCTGGTCCCCACGCTTGTTAGAAGAATGGCGCAGGGCCGCGGCCCGTCGTGGTGCCGTCGAAGGTGCGGCGGCAGAGACCGAGATTGTTCTTATGAAAACCAACTGGCCGCAGGCGTTGCGGCCTGATGTGGCCGAAACTGCGCGATATTGGTTGCCGGATGAGAATGATATTCATGTGTTGGCGGTCGCTGTTGCATCATCCAGTGATGGTATTGTGACGGTGAATAAGAAAGATTTTCCGGGCAACATTCTGAATGAATATGACCTGATCCGCCATGACCCTGATGCGTTGCTGGTCGCGTGTTTTGGTCGCAATCCGGACGATGTGCGGGATGCAGTTCAAACTGTCATAGATCGAGCGTTAACGGATTTACCCGAATACACGGCCCGTCAGATTATGAAAAAAGCGCGTCTGCCGCGATTGGGTAAAGTGCTGTTCGCTTAAGCGATGCCCCATTTCACCTCGTTGGCCTCGATCGCTTTGATGCGGTCTTCGGTTTTCGGATGGCTCATAAACCATGCAGGGGTGGCGTGGCGTTGGCCTGTCAGCATGTCCAGCTTGCGGAACATGGATTTCTGGGGTGTAGCACCCAATCCTGCTTTGACCATCAGCGCGGTGGCGTAGGCGTCAGCCTCAAACTCATCCACGCGCGACATTCCGGCGGCCAGCAGGTTGGATAGGATGCCAGCAACATAGACACCCACGCCCGGAATAATCCGTCCTAAAATCAAGGCCAACGCCGTCCGCATAGCATTTTGGCCTGAAAAATCGATCATTCGGCGGCGTGTGTGGCCTAGTGCAACATGGCCCAATTCATGCGCGATAACAGATGCGATTTCATTCGCACTAATTTCACCCCGCCTGTAGCGTTCAATGAAACCGTCCGTGATATAAATCTCGCCGTCGGTTGTGGCCAAGCCGTTGATGGCTGCAATATGATACACGCGCACTTTTATCGCGGGCAGATCCAATGCAGCCGCCAGGGGCATCAGCGCCTTTTGCAAATCCGGGTTTCGCAGCGGCGTAGACTGTGCCGCCAGCGATTTACGCGTGCGCCAGACTGAAAAGTGATACATGGCAAGACCGTAAAGCACAGCCAGCACGATTGGGACAAGTGTGAACATACCCAAAGATATGGGGCTGTACTTGGGGAAGGGCAAGCATGATTACAGCACAAAATCATCCTGTGTCAGATCATTGATATCCACCCCGACCAAAAATGTCAGATCCCCCGCAACACCGCCAATGCTGGCCAGATCAATTGTCGTGGCCCAGCCCTGACTTTCAAAGTGGTTTTGCAGCGTGGGCCAGTCGACATTGTAGGCGGACAAATCAATCAAATCGACGCCAGCTTCAAAATCATGAACAAAGTCTTTTCCATCACCGGGGCGAAAGACAAAGCGATCTTCGGCCCCTTCTTCTGTCCATGATCCGCCCCACATGTGGTCGGTGCCTTTGCCGCCATCCAGCACATCCAGACCTTCACCGCCGATCAGTTTGTCGTCCCCGCCTTGGCCTTTCAGATGATCATTGCCGGTTTGTCCATGCAAGGTATCGGCACCTTTGCCGCCTTCCAGATCATCGTCGCCGTCACGTCCGTAAAGTTTGTCATCTGCACCGCCGCCTTTGAACAGGTCACCCCAACCTGTTCCAAACAACGTTTCCGGCCCAGCGCCTTCACCATACACAATGGGTTCTGCAAAAATCTGAGTGCCTGTGACCGCAGGATTGTTACCCGGATCGTCTGTTTCATAAACGTGAATATAGTCGATCTGGAACGCATCATTGAAATTGGTGGTCGCATCCGTGGGACCTGTCCAAGTGGTATCAACCGCAAGGCTGGCCACCAGATACATCTTTTCGCCAACGGTGTTTGGAACCGTCCGCATAGGCACATCATCAATGTACCAAGTGATTTCTTCAGCAGTCCATTCCAGCCCGTAGGTGTGAAACCCGTTGGACATATCAACTGTCGGGATTGAGATCTGGTTGCCTTCGCCATGGTCCCACACATTTGTGTTCAACAGG
>JBMZCY010000217.1:0-3632 GCA_049613825.1 Planktomarina sp. | reverse complement strand
TCCTGCCACACCCCGGCCAGCAACGCCGTTATCGCACCAAAGCCCCCCAGTCCGACCCACATAAGATCAGCGATATACCAGCCTCTGCGGGTACAGTTGCATTTCAGCATAAACCAGGTGCCAAGCACGCCAATCACAAAGCAGCCAGCGATGAATAAAATCTGATTATCGATCACAAAATCCACGGGTCCGTCCGATTACCTACATGGTATTGATAGCTGGTTTTGTCGTTAGGTTGCAATCGGTCGTCGCAGTGTTGTGATCAACGGCCAAGTTGCGTGATCCACACGCCCAGTGCCATGGTGCCGACACCCAGAGCCCGGGTGAAGGTCAGGGGGGACAGCTGTGCGCCGAACAATCCCCAGTGGTCAATTGCGGCGGCGGATATCATTTGCCCCAGCAACACAAAGAACACCGCATTGCCAACGCCGAATTTGGGGGCGATCCAGGTGATGGACAGCAGGTAAAAGGTCACAAGAAATCCGGCCATGAACAGATGTTTTGGCGCTGTTGGGGCCAGTTTCAACACGCTAGGCCCCGAGGTCACCATCATGACGACAGCGGTGGACGTTAGCGCGACGATGAACAGGATAAATCCGGCAGCGGCGGGTGAACCCAAGTGCTGCCCCAGGCGCGCGTTAAGGGATGCGAGCACCGGAATGCCAATCCCAGCGGCCAACATGATCGAGGCATAAAACGTGGTCGGGGTCATGGCATCGTCCTTTGCGCGTGTTACCGGCAGTTTGCCCTGTCCGCAGGCAGAGACAAGCAGAAACCGCAGGACGTTACGGAACTGTGATGGGGATGGACTAGGGCGCGCGCCAGCCCGTGGGGTGGTGATCTGACGAACAGGCGCGTTTGGAGTGCGAGATTTGCGGAGGGCAGTGAATGACCCTGGGTGGGTGCGAAGCGCCCTCCCGTAGGGAGGGCCAGGCGCTGCCCATGCGGGGCATGGGCGTTATTTTTGAAAACTTGGATCCAGTTGTTCGACCATTTTGAAGCTAGTGAATGCGGGCCTAGCTGTGAGGACTTGTATGTCTGGGCCGTAATGTGTGGTCGCCTGTCGTATTTCATGACTCGACAATGATGAATTGCGACCGATGATTACTTTATGTAACTTTACTCCCGGAGCGAACGGTTTGAAAACTAACCGTCGTTCTTTCCTGCGTTCGATTTGAATATCATTCAATCCGATCATGACACGCCATTCTTTTTCATATTCCCAATGTTTGAACTTTGTTGTGTTGGCCCAATCACCCATTTCTTCAGGGCGGCTCACATCATAGTTAAGCATCGTATCTGTGTAGGTTATTTTTGAAAAATAGGTTTGTTGTGGATCCGTTACATTGCACATTACGTCAACGTCAAATCCGTAACAGACACCTCTATGATTGTTCGTGTAATGTGCCCACATAGTTGGGCTTTCCCAACTTTCACTAAACGAAATGAAACCGTATTTTTTGGCGCGTTTCTTTATGATATTACTCCAAGTGCGCCGGTCATCAGCATCTTGGAAGTTAAATGGCTTAAACTCAAAGACATCATTCACCTCATCTGGGAATGATACCTTTAAGCGCTGCATGAATAAATTTTCGAGTGCATGCTCATCTGGCGTAAAATAATATAGGCGCATCAGCCCTCCTCAAACATCAAGCTCTTCAACGAACTTGGCGTTCTCTTGGATATACTGGAAACGCATCTCGGGTTTTTTGCCCATGAGACGTTCGACCAGATCAGCGGTTTCGCCGGGCTCGTCCTCGTCAATTGTCACGCGGATCAGCTTGCGGGATTTGGGGTCCATGGTGGTTTCTTTCAGGTCTTTGGCGTCCATTTCACCAAGACCCTTAAACCGTTGCAGATCAATTTTCCCTTTTCCGCCAAGGCCTTTTTCCAACATGATGTCTTTCTCAGCGTCGGTCGCCACGTAAACACGCCGCGCGCCCTGGGTCAGACGGTAAAGCGGCGGGCAGGCCAAATACAGGTGGCCCTGATCAATCAGCGGGCGCATCTGGGTGTAGAAAAACGTCATCAACAAAGCCGCGATATGGGCGCCGTCGACATCCGCATCGGTCATGATGATGATCTTGTCATAACGCAGATCATCAACATTGAATTTCGTGCCCATGCCGACGCCAAGCGCTTCGCATAGATCATTGATTTCGGCGTTGGTGTTCAGCTTGGAACTGGCAGCCCCCAGTACGTTCAGGATCTTACCCTTCAGGGGCAAAAGCGCCTGGTTCACACGGTTGCGCGCACCTTTGCCGGACCCACCCGCTGAGTCCCCCTCCACGATGAACAATTCCGTGCCTTCGCGGTTCTTGGCGGTGCAATCGGTCAGTTTGCCGGGCAGGCGTAGTTTCTTGGTGGCAGATTTGCGGGCGGTCTCTTTTTCCTGACGGCGGCGCAGACGTTCTTCGGCACGCAAGACAAGAAAATCAAGGATCGCACCGGCGGCTTTGGTGTCGGACGCCAGCCATGTGTCGAAATAATCGCGCACAGAGTTTTCGACCATCCGCTGTGCGGCTTCGGTGGACAGGCGGTCTTTGGTTTGGCCCACGAATTGCGGATCACGGATGAAACAAGACACCAGCGCACAGCCGCCAGACATCAGGTCGTCACGGGTGATCTGGCTGGCCTTTTTGTTGCTGACCAATTCGCCGTAAGCCTTGATGCCTTTCAAAACAGCGGCCCAGAAACCCGCGACATGGGTACCGCCTTCTGGCGTGGGAACCGTGTTACAGTAGGATTGGATCGATCCGTCGCGCGCCGGCGTCCAGTTGATCGCCCATTCCACAGAACCGGGTTCGCCGAATTTCTCCTGGAAAGTCACTTTGCCCGCGAAAGGCGCGTCGGCGTAGGTTGTGACATTTTCCAGCGTTTCGTTCAGGTAATCGGCCAGTCCACCCGGGAATTTGAACGTGGCTTCCATCGGCATGTTGCCGTCTTCGATCTCGCTTTTCCAGCGAATTTCAACGCCGGAAAATAGATAGGCTTTGGAGCGTGCCATGGTGAACAAACGCTTGGGTTTGAACTTTTGTTTGCCGAAGATCTGTTCATCCGGATGGAAGTTCACCGATGTGCCGCGCCGGTTGGGGGCCGCGCCGATTTTGGTGATAGGCCCCGTTGGCACGCCGCGATTGAAACCGATTGAAAACAGTTCCTTGTTGCGTGCAACTTCCACAGTCAGACGATCGGACAGCGCATTCACAACCGAGGAACCCACGCCGTGCAGACCGCCGGATGTTTCATAGGCGTCACCCGAAAATTTACCGCCAGCGTTCAGCGTACAAAAGATGATCTCAAGTGCTGATTTGGATGGATCAGATGGGTGCGGATCGGTGGGAATGCCACGGCCGTTGTCTGTCACGGTGACAGAATTATCAGCATGCAGCGTGACTTCGATGCGCGTGGCGTGGCCGGCGACGGCTTCATCCATTGAGTTATCGACAATCTCGGCCACCAGGTGGTGATAGGAGCGCTCATCAATGCCACCGATATACATACCCGGACGCAGTCGCACGTGTTCAATGCCGTCCAATACTTGGATGGAAGATGCGTCATAGGTTTTTTCGGGTTCTTGCGCGCCGAGAAGATCGTCTGCCATAGAGTATGCTGCTCATTCTTTACTGAAA
>JBMZCY010000216.1:0-3701 GCA_049613825.1 Planktomarina sp. | reverse complement strand
ATGTGTCAGCCTTATAGGCGTCGAATGCGGTGTTGCCGGATGATGCGCGGTTCATGCGCATTGGTGCGGTTTTGCAGGATTTTGAAAACACTTTATTCCCCCAGATCATGTAGAACAGAATGGCAAGGCCAAGTGGCCAGAAGAAGACAAAGCCCAGAACCATAACGGCGATCCATGCGCCCTTTCCCTTGCTGTTCAGCCAGTTTTCGGTCCGTGTGAACCAATTTTGGTTTTGCGCGGGGTATGTGGTTGCAGGTGTCATCAGTGTCTCCGGTTTGTTTATGTTAATGTCTTTCACATTATCAATATGGGAGGTTTGCGTGATCGTGCAAGTCCTAATGTAAATCTTTTTTACATTATCTGATAAAGTCCGCTACCTGTGCCTGTGCTGCTGAGGGCAGGGCGTTTGGATCAATTCGAAATACGTGGTGAGGGGTCCCTGCGGCGGCATAGACGTGATCGAATTGTAGCAATGTCCGGTCCAGATAGCTGGTGATCGGGGTGAGGTGGCCTAATGGGCTGACCCCGCCAATGGCAAATCCTGTGATGGACCGGATGGCGGTTGCATCTGCTTTGCCCAATGTTTCGCCTGCCAATGTCGCCGCGCGGCATGGATCAACGGATTGGCCGCCAGCCGTTATGAACAAGTACAGTGATCCGGTTACGTCCCCCGCCATGATGATGGATTTTGCGATTTGATCGACATGACACGACATTTCATCGGCCGCTTGTTGCGCCGTTTTTGCCTGACCGGTCTCCAAGACTTCGCAGTCTAGTTCCAATTTCTCAATCGTTGCTTTGACCCGCTTTAAACTTTTACTCATTCCACACCCTTTGATTGACGCGCCTGCGTTCAGACGGCACGGTTTCAATATGAAGCTATCGCAATCCATCCGCCAAGTGCCACGTCCTTTTGACCATGATCGCACTGTGTCTGGCTGGACAGGGGATATGGGGAGATTGATTGAAGGTGCAACCGGATGCAGCCCGTATCTGACTGGTCTGATTGAGACCGAAGGGGATTGGCTGCGCGATGCGGTCGATCACGATGCACCTATGTTCGACCTGTTGGATAATTTGCAGCAATCCAGCACCATTTCTGCCGATTTGCGTCAGGCGAAACGGCGCATTGCGCTGTATGTTGGCCTGGCAGAGTTGGCCCATGCACAACCGATATTAGACGGCGCGGCCCAGCTTACGCGTTTTGCGGATAAGGCTGTGCACCTTGCGTTTGAAGCTGCGATTTCAGTGCTGCAAGCGCGGGGGAAATTACCCGATGATTTGCGCTGGTTTGTTCTGGCCATGGGCAAGATGGGCGCGTTTGAGTTGAACTATTCATCCGACATTGATCTGATTGTGATGCTGGATGACAGCGATGCGGATATGGTGACAGCCCAAGATTGGCGGTCCCATATGGTGCGGGCCACGCGGGTGGCGCTGAAAACGCTGTCTGACACATCATTGGGGGGCTATGTGTTTCGTACCGATGTCCGGCTGCGTCCTGATCCATCTGTAACGCCGATTTGTGTAAACACGTCACAGGCGCTGGCTTATTATGAAAGCGTAGGCCGGACATGGGAACGGGCGGCGTTTATCAAAGCACGAACGTGTGCGGGGGATATTTCAGCAGGGGAGCAGTTTCTTATGCAACTGCATCCGTTCATCTGGCGCAAGAATTTGGACTTTGCTGCGATTGAGGATGCCCATGATCTGCGGTTGGCCATACGAAAGAAAACTCAGCTGCCACCGAGGATTGTTCTGCAAGGTCACGATATCAAGCTGGGTCGTGGGGGTATCCGAGAGATCGAGTTTTTCACCCAGACCCGACAGCTCATTTCCGGCGGTCGTGATCGTGATTTACGTGATCGTGAAACGCTATCAGGACTGCAATCCCTGACCAAAGCTGGCTGGGTGGACGCGGATGTTGCGGGCAAATTGCATGACAATTACTTGATTCATCGCCGCGTTGAACATGCGCTGCAAATGGTACGTGATGCGCAGACACAGTCCATGCCTTCTGATCCTGAAAAGATGGACCGGATTGCTGCGATGCACGGAATGTCATTGCAGAATTTTGAAGTGCAGACGTTGGCTGCATTAGAAGAAACCCATGCCCTGACCGAAGCGTTCTTTGACCCGCCTAGGTCCGACGACGCAGTGGACGAAACTGTTTTCCAAGATGATCCGACTGAAAACTGGTTGTCTTATCCCGCACTGCGATCCGACCGTGCGGTGAAGCTGTTCAACCAGGTCCGCCCTCATATCATGGCCGAACTGTCAAAGGCTGCGGATCCCAATGATGCGATGCGGCAATTTGATACGTTCTTGAAAGGATTGCCTGCGGGGGTGCAGGTGTTTTCATTGTTTGCGGTGAACCCTAAACTGGTCGATTTGTTGACAGATATTGTTTCAACCTCGCCTGCGTTGGCCAGTTATTTGGGGACCAACGCGCGGGTTTTGGATTCTGTTATCGCAGGGGATTTCTTTGCGGATTGGCCGGGACAGGCTGGGTTAAAGCGCGATTTGGTAACAAAACTGTCCACTACGACTGACTACGAATCTGCGCTGATCACGGCCCGTGCGTGGAAGAAAGAATGGCATTTCCGTATCGGAGTGCATCTGCTGCGCGTACTGATCGATCCGGTAACTGCTATGGTACAGTTCACCGATCTGGCTGATGCGATTGTTCAGACTATCGTCCCCGTGGTTGCTGATGATTTCGCGCGAAAGCATGGTCATATTTCAAGGTCAGAATGGATGGTTCTGGGCATGGGGTCGATGGGGGCGCGGTCGTTGTCTGCGGACAGTGATCTGGATCTGATGGTGATCTTTGATGCAGATCCTGATGTGATGTCGGATGGCAAACGTCCGCTACCAGCCCGCATGTATTTTGCGCGCCTGACGCAATCCCTGATCACCGCGCTAAGTGCACCGATGCCCGAAGGCACGTTATACGAAGTAGACATGCGCCTGCGTCCGTCGGGTAAAGCAGGCCCCGTTGCCACCCGTATCGAGGCGTTCGAGGCTTATCAGAAAGACCAAGCTTGGACTTGGGAACATCTGGCTCTGACCCGTGCGCGGGTCGTGTTCGGGGATATGGCTTTGTCGGAAAAGGTAGAGGCCGTGCGGTGTGATGTGATCTCAAACCAATCTGACCCCGCGAAAATACAGGCTGATTTCGAAGATATGCAGCGCAGACTGGCACAAGAAAAACCAGCCACAGGGCCGTGGGATATGAAGAGTGGCCCTGGTGGTTTGATGGATATTGAATTGTTTGCCCAGAAAACCGCGCTGATTGCGGGCCTCGAAGCGATTTCTGTGACGGATCAATTGGGGGAGACTCATAATGAACTTGCTCAGATTTACCAAAAACTGGCCTCGTTAAAGGTTTTGCATACCGTATTGTGCCGTCACAATAACCGTACCTTGGATTTGGGGTTGGGTGGCTGGATCACGGTGGATTTACACTGTGGGATCAAAGATTTGGACGCATTGACCACCCAAGTGTCGCAACTGCGCCGGACTGCGGTGGACTTGATACGTAACGCTGCGAATAACTGACGGAAGGGTCGAATAATGGACGTGAAACTGGCCGATCCCAAAGGTCTGATCCGTGAAAGCTATAACATCGAAGGCATTACCTTGGGCGAATGCAGGTCGATCTTTCTGGATTGGGCGATCAACGTGCCTGCGGGTATTGA
>JBMZCY010000215.1:0-3715 GCA_049613825.1 Planktomarina sp. | reverse complement strand
CCGTCGCGCGATCCGTTCCTCTAGCCACGCGGGGTCTGCGTCCAGATGGATGGGGAAGCTGTCCGTCAGCGGCAACAGCGGCGGGGGGGTCATGGCTTGCCATTGCAAGATCGAGCGACCTGTTGCCTTTTGCACTTCCCACGCACGCCCGACGCGGGCAGGGTTATGGGTGTCGATACTGGAAAGGGTTTCTGCATCCAGATCTTTGATCAGATGTCCAATTCCGTGATCGGCAAGAATTGTGCGGTTGTCTGTGCGAATATCGTCAGGGATCGGTGGGATATCCACCAACCCTTCGGTCAATGCGCGAAAGAACAACCCAGTGCCGCCAACAATGATCGGACGCTCAGGTCCGTTCACAATTGGCGTAATATCCCGCAACCAATCTCCGACAGAATAGGGCGTGCGTTTGTCGACATGCCCGTACAGCACATGGGGGGCCTCAGCCAAATCTTGCGCAGGGGGGCGGGCGGTCAGAACAGACCAGTTGTCATAAACCTGCATCGCATCGGCGTTCACGACCACACCACCTTGTTCCGCCGCAATTTGCAGCGCCAATGCTGATTTACCTGATGCTGTGCAACCCGCAATTAGGACTGGTTGATCGGGGCGCACCCCTGCAACTGCCGTTGTGAAGTCTGGAAACACTGACTTTTTCATTTTCTATCCGGTCCGCCCGTTGCCAATATGTTGCTTTTCCATCATCTTACTGAAAACCGTCAAGGGGTGTGGAATGGGCAATACAGCCAATGAACAGCAACGCTATAAACGTGTCTTGCTGAAGATTTCTGGTGAAGCGTTGATGGGGGATCAGGGTTTCGGATTGCATCCACCTACCGTTGAACGCATCGCCGCCGAAGTCAAATCCGTCCATGACATGGGCGTTGAAGTGGCCATGGTTATCGGGGGTGGCAATATCTTTCGCGGTTTGCAAGGGTCTGCTCAAGGGATGGAACGCACAACTGCCGATTACATGGGCATGTTGGCGACTGTAATGAACGCGCTGGGAATGCAAGGCGCCTTGGAAGGTCTGGGTCTGCACACGCGTGTAATATCCGCAATTCCAATGGATACGGTCTGTGAACCTTACATCCGTCGCCGCGCCGTACGGCATTTGGAGAAAAAGCGGATTTGTATTTTCGCTGCGGGAACTGGCAACCCTTACTTTACCACTGACACCGCCGCGACATTGCGGGCGACGGAAATGTCCTGCGAAGCGATCTTTAAAGGCACCAAGGTAGATGGCGTCTATGACAAAGACCCCGCGAAATATGATGATGCAGTGCGTTACGACACGGTCAGCTATGATGATGTTCTACAAAAACGCCTTGGCGTGATGGATGCCAGTGGAATTGCATTGGCGCGCGATAACAACTTGCCGATTATTGTATTCTCACTCGATGAACCGGGCGGGTTCCGGGGCATTCTGGCGGGCGAGGGTACGTTTACCCGCGTTGGCAACTAAAACATTCCCTGCACAAACGATGCGCAGGTGCACTAGATTGCCTGCGTGACACTGCTATACCAATAGCAACATATGAATAAACGAGGCTCCTCATGTCCGACGATTTTGAAATTGATACAGACGACCTGCAACGCCGTATGGATGGCGCGATGGCAAACCTGAAAGTGGAATTTGCATCCCTGCGCACAGGTCGTGCGTCCGGGTCGATGCTGGAACCGGTGATGGTGGATGCCTATGGGTCGATGACACCGGTCAACCAAGTTGGAACGGTGAACGTGCCAGAACCACGTATGGTGACGATCAATGTTTGGGACAAAGGTCTGGTTGGTAAGGTTGAAAAAGCGATCCGTGAAAGCGGTTTGGGCATCAACCCGCAGCTGAACGGCACGATCATCATGCTGCCAATTCCTGAATTGAACGAAGAACGCCGCCGCGAACTTACTAAGGTTGCTGGACAATACGCCGAAAGCGCCAAGGTATCCGTGCGAAACGTGCGTCGCGATGGCATGGATCAGATCAAGAAATTCAAGAATGACGGCATGTCCGAAGACGACGCCAAGCTTTGGGAAGGCGAAGTCCAAGAAATGACTGACGGCGCGATCAAATCCGTTGACGAAGCCCTAGACGTCAAACAGGCGGAGATTATGCAGGTTTAACCTGCAATCACTGCAATGGCTGAAAAGAAAACATCCGCTGAACACGTTGCCATTATTATGGATGGCAACGGTCGCTGGGCACAAATGCGCGGACGTCCCCGTTTGGTGGGGCATCACGCCGGTGCGCGGCGGGTAAATGAAATTGTGCAGGCCTGTCCTGACATCGGGGTGAAATACCTGACAATTTTTGCGTTTAGCACGGAAAACTGGAAACGGACCCAGCTGGAAGTGTCCGGCCTGATGCGGTTGTTTCGCAAGTATATCATGAAAGAGGCACGTGCCCTGTTGGGTGAAGGTGTTCGGGTTCGCTTCATCGGGGACCGCAACCGACTTGATGACAAGCTGGTCAAGATGATGGACGATCTGGAGTCGTTGACCGCAAGCAACGACACCGTGCACTTGACCATCGCGCTGAATTACGGCGGACGGGACGAAGTGACCCGCGCGGTGCAGCGATTGGCTGCTGCCGTTGAGGCGGGGAAATTGCCATCAGCGGATGTGAATGCAGAAATCCTGTCCAGCTATCTGGACACACGTTTTCTGCCAGATCCTGATTTGGTCATCCGTACATCCGGCGAAGCGCGGATTTCGAACTTTCTGCTGTGGCAATCTGCCTATGCGGAATACGAATTTGTCGACACGCTGTGGCCTGATTTTACCGAAAGTGAATTCAAGAAACTGGTGAACCGGTTTGGCGTCCGCGACAGACGTTTTGGTGCTGCATAATGTACATGGGATACCTAAAAAGATGAGCAAAGATTGGTCGGACCTAAAAGCACGGGTGCTGTCCAGCATCGGCATGACAATCCTTGGCATCGGCGCCATCATTATCGGCGGGGTTTGGTTTCAAATGTTGGCCGTGTTCGCGATCGCAGTCATGGTTTGGGAACTGTGGATGATGATAGAACCCGAACGGCCCACGCCGGGGATGTTGATCGCTGCGGTTGCTGCTTCGCTTTTGTCGGGGATTATTACAGCCGAGAAAAACCTGATCGTATTCATGTTCCTTATTCTGCCTGTCATTGGTGCTGTCACAATCCGGCGTGAACGGCGGGCGTTTTTCCTGTTTTCCCTCGCCATGCTGCTGTGCGGTTGGGCGTTGGTGTCATTTCGCGAAGAACAAGGTTTGATCTGGCTGCTGTGGTTGATCGGGGTCGTCGTAATCACCGACGTCTTTGGCTATTTCGCAGGCCGCACTTTGGGTGGTCCAAAGTTCTGGCCTGCGATCAGTCCAAAGAAAACATGGTCTGGTACTTTGGCCGGATGGGTCGGGGCGGCGATCCTTGGGGCAGCCTTGATGCCTTATACAAATGCCGGTTTCAGCATGATTTGGATTTCCGTATTACTGTCGTTCGCTTCGCAAATGGGCGACATTGCAGAATCCGCGTTGAAGCGGCGGATGACGGTCAAAGACAGCTCAACCTTGATCCCGGGTCACGGTGGTTTGTTTGACCGGTTCGATGGCCTGTTGGGTGCCACACTTGCGATGTTGCTGGCAGCACAGTTTACAGCTGTGCCAGAGGTCCTCTTTTGAAACGCATAACGGTTTTTGGGTCCACCGGATCCATTGGTCAGAATACGTTAGACTTGATCC
>JBMZCY010000214.1:0-3728 GCA_049613825.1 Planktomarina sp. | reverse complement strand
GCCAGCCAATTCCAGTATTAATAATAGTTGCGCCAGCTTTTTCGATTTCTTTTACCAAATGCACCACTTCCTCCCATGAACTTCCATCATTCACCAAATCCAACATCGACAACAGATCAGGCGTCGGTTGCCCTTCGGCACGCAGTTTGCGGTTCACATCCACCAAGACCATGAATACCACACCTGCGGCGCATAAATAGTCCAGCTCACCCGATTCATCCTGACGGTTCGGGTTCACCACGGCCAAAGCAGGGGGCAGGGTTTCACCACCCAAATGGTGATCCAAAACCAGCACATCGGTCCCTTTTGCTGCCGTCAAAGCGTCGTGGGACAAAGTTCCACAATCGACACAGATGATCAGATCATGGTCCTTCGCTAATGCTGCCATGGCGAGTTCATTGGGGCCATAGCCTTCGTCGATCCGGTCGGGGACATACAGCGTGGGGCGCAGATTAAAGAACCGTGCCGCATCCATCAGCAAACTGGCCGAGGTCGCGCCATCCACATCATAATCCGCAAAGATCGCAATGCGTTGAGCACCCAGCAGTGCCTGCACAATCCGAGTCGACGCAGGGTCCATGTCTTTCAGAACATTTGGGTCTGGCATCAGATCACGCAAGGCGGGCGCCAGAAAACCAGCAACGTCATGCAGGGGTACACCGCGCCGTGCAAGGACTGATGCAACAGCAGGGGCCACATCGGAGGACCCCTGCGAAATCACGTCAGCGGCCCGTGTGACCGCTGCATCAGGGCCGACCCAACGCCGACCCGTCAGCGAAGATTCGACCCCCAGATACATTATACCGGATTACGGTAGATCATGCGGCGGACAGAGCCCGTCTTGGATCGCATCAGAATGGTTTCAGCGGTCAGGTAACCAACTTCGCGTTTGATGCCCGATACAATGGACCCGTCTGTTACGCCGGTGGCCGCAAAGATCACATCACCTGTCACCAGATCATCGCGTGTGTACACACGATCAAAGTTGGTGATGCCGGTTTTCGTTGCACGACCACGTTCGTCGTCATTGCGGAACAACAGTTTCGCGAACATTTGCCCGCCCATGCATTTCAACGCTGCGGCGGCCAGAACACCTTCTGGTGCGCCGCCGGACCCCATGTACATGTCGATGGCCATGGATGGCTCTGCACAGTGCATGATTCCTGCAACGTCACCATCAGTGATCAGACTGACTGCTGCGCCCGTGGAACGGATTTCAGCGATAATGTCTTCGTGGCGTGGACGATCCAGAACGCAGACGGTTATGTCTTCGGTGCTGCACCCTTTCGCGGCGGCCAGTGCATTCACACGCTGTGACGGAGACATATCCATCGTCACGACGCCGTCACGGTAGCCGGGGCCGACTGCCAGTTTGTCCATATATGTGTCTGGCGCGTGCAGCATGGACCCGCGTGGACCCATAGCAATCACGGTGAGCGCATTTGGCATGTCTTTTGCAGTCAGCGTGGTGCCTTCCAACGGGTCCAACGCGATGTCTACTGCAGGACCGTTGCCGTTGCCGACCTCTTCCCCAATGTAGAGCATTGGGGCTTCGTCGCGTTCGCCTTCACCGATGACAACAACACCTTCGATGTCCATCTTGTTTAACTGTTCGCGCATGGCGTTCACGGCTGCTTGGTCTGCGGCTTTTTCATCACCGCGACCGATCCAGTGGGCCGATTGCAATGCAGCGGCTTCGGAAACACGGGCAAGGGCCAGTGAAAGGCCGCGATCGTGGAATTCAGGGGCGTTTGCCATGGGGAATAGTCCTTTTAAATTTCTTCAATACGCAGGATGACGGGATCACCGTCGACAACACCGCTACTTGCGAATGTATCGCGCATATCGGCCATCGTCTGACCTGATGTTTTATGGGTGACGATCAGCACAGGGGCTGTCTCATCTTGCTGGCCTTGCTGGCGCATACGGTCGATAGATACGCCTGCTTCGCCAAGGGCTGCCGCAACTTTGGCCAAGGCACCCGGTTTGTTCTGCAAGGTCAGACGGATGTAATAAGGGGCAGGGGTTTCTGACAGGGCTGGTTTGGATTCTACCAGCGTATCTACTGGTTGACCAAAGGTCGGCAGACGCAGGCCACGGGCAATGTCCAGAACATCGCTCATCACTGCGGATGCTGTCGGGCCTTCACCCGCACCCGCACCGCGCAGGACGATCTGGCCGGAGTCGCCGCCTTCGAGGATCACCATATTGGTGCCGCCCTCAAGCTGACCAAGAGCCGAGTTGTAGGGAACCAGACACGGCGTCATACGCTGTTCCAAACCACGACCAGTCATCTGCGCTACGCCCAGAAGTTTGATCCGGTAGCCCATGTCTTTCGCTGTTGCGATATCATCTAGGGTAACGCTGCCGATGCCTTCGAGTGTGACATTCGCGAAGTCGACCTTGGTGCCGAACGCGACAGAGGCCAAGATCGCCAGCTTGTGACCTGCATCAATGCCGCCCACGTCAAGGTTTGGATCAGCCTCCAGATAGCCCAGATCGTCCGCTTCTTTGAACAAAACGTTATACCCTTGGCCGGTTTCTTCCATCCGGGTCAGGATGTAGTTACAGGTGCCGTTCATCACGCCCAGCACGCGGGTCACCTCATTCGCGGCCAGACCTTCGGTTAGTGCTTTCACGACGGGAATGCCACCTGCACAGGCCGCTTCATAGCGGATCACTTGGCCAGCCTCTTCGGCCATCACTGCCAAGCCGTGACCGTTTTCAGCCAGCATTGCTTTGTTCGCAGTGACCACGTCTTTGCCAGCTTTGATCGCAGCTTCGGTCGCGGCTTTGGCGGGGCCGTCGCTGCCGCCCATCAGTTCGACAAACACATCCACATCGTCGCGTGTGGCCAGTTTTACCGGATCGTCTTCCCATGCATAACTGTCCAAATTCACGCCACGATCTTTGCTTTTGGAACGTGCAGATATTGCGCTGATCACAACAGACCGGCCAGTACGCGTTTCAATCAGCTTTGCGTTGCGACGGATCATGCGAATAACACCCACGCCAACGGTTCCAAGTCCAGCAATCCCAAGGCGAAGGGGTGTATCAGCCATTTGTCGCATCCTTTTACGCAAAGTATCGTTCCCGCGTTGGTTTAGGTGCAAACGGATGGGGGTACAACGTGCGTTAGCGCTAATTTCTACCTTGCATCCGGTTTACATCAGAACGGGTCAGAATTGCCCCGCGCAAACGGCTTGCTTTCGTGCGCAATCTGGCCAGGCGGGCCGAGATATCGGGCAAGGGCGCTTGAACCGTTTGTTGGGTCTGCTGTGCCAACCGATCCGGTGCAAGAAACGCTGGATAGACTGCATCATCTACCCACGCAGGGCGTGATACATCCAGTTGCGGCGTGTTCGCACAGGCCGTTATCGTAAGGCTGTAAAGGATCAAAAAAGCAAAGCGCATCAAAGGGCCTGTCGTTGGTTCCTGTGATGTACCGTGTGGGGTGTCGCCCGACAAGGCATGACGGGCGATACGCCTATTTTAGGCGACGGTGCGTTAATGCGCAGGTTTGATAAATGTGCCGTTGCGCAATTCCTTGAACGCCTGCTGCAATTCGGCCTGCGTGTTCATCACGATGGGGCCGTGCCATGCGACAGGTTCTTCGATTGGTGCGCCTGAGATTAGCAGGAAACGGATGCCACGCGGACCTGCCTGCACTGTGACTTCGTCGCCTGTGCCGAACCGGACCAAAGTGCGGTCGCCGGACATATCGCGGA
>JBMZCY010000213.1:0-3737 GCA_049613825.1 Planktomarina sp. | reverse complement strand
ATCGTTTTGACGCCCCAATATTCGTGATCAACGACGGAACCGCCATTTTCAGAAATAACACCGGTGAAGTGTTCAATCAGGCCTTCGGCCTGCGCGCCGGAAAGGTCCTGACGCGAAATAAAGACATGCTCGTATAGTGGCATATCAGCTCCTTGATTGATGCCCTTCAAAGCGTTCGCGTGTGTTGCGGGCGAATGCACGAGGGGGGCAGGAAGAAACAGGTTTCCGCAACTCACGCGGCTATGTCACAGGGATGGGGGTGGGGCAAGCAGAGTCTTTGCCTGTTTCAATCCTCACGCAGCGCACACGACCTGTTGATCTGTGCGCAATTGTCGTTTTTTGCTTGGGACGTCATATGTTTGGGCAATGACAACGAAAGGATTATCCCATGAAACATATCGTACTTGCCGCCCTGATGGGCCTTGTTGCCGCGCCAGCCTTGGCTGAAGCCGAGAAATACACCTTGGATGCCAGCCACAGCCAAGTCCTGTTCAGTTATGAGCACTTGGGGTTTTCCACAACTTTTGGAATGTTTTCCGGCTTTGAAGGCGACATCATGTTTGATGAGGCCGATCCGGCAGCATCCACTGTATCCGTATCCATGCCAGTGATGTCCATGTTCACTGGGTGGGAAGCCCGCGAAGCGCATTTCATGGGCGGTGATTTCTTTGGGGCGTCAGAAGATGACATGATTACTTTCACGTCCACAGGCATCGAAGTGACGGGCGACAACACGGCGATCATCACGGGCGATCTGTCGATGAATGATGTAACCAAGTCGGTGGATTTGGACGCGACATTGAACAAAGCAGACACGCACCCGATGGCGCAAAAGCCTTGGTTGGGCTTTGACGCGACAACCACATTGACCCGGTCCGACTTTAACGTCGGAAATTTCGCACCGTTCGTATCTGACGAAGTAGAGGTGCGTATTTCTATCGAGGCCGCTGCTGCCGAGTAATAGGCACTTTCACGAATTGGCAAGGGGCGGTGTTTTGCGACACCGCCCCATTTTCTACTGTGATCGCGTGGCGGTTAATTCCACGGTGACCAACACCTCGAATCCCAGCGTGCCTTCGTCAGGTTGCACGGTGCCGATCCCGAAATCCAAGCGGTGCAGGGTGGTGCCTCCCGATGCCGTTGCAGTGTCGCCTTCGATCTGCAAATCGAACGGCATCGCAAACGGTTGATCGACTCCTTTCAGTGTCAGATTGCCTGCCAATTCGGTCCCTTTTGTGGATTGTTCGATCACAGCGTCAAACAATGCCACAGGAAATCCGCCGGCATCAAAGTAATCCGGACCCATTGCCTGATCTGTGACACTGCCCAATGTCAGGCTGTTGATTGCGATCTGACCTGTGACAGTTCCGGCGGTGCCTTCTTCGATTGTTTCGTCAAAGGTGATGTCCGTAGTCCAATTTTCAAAGGTGCCGTTTACGTCATTCCCGAACTGTCGCACGATGATTGAAAGCGAACCGTCCACAACAGACCAATCACCCGCTATGGACGGCTTCAGCAGTGTGGCGGGTCGGTCTGCGGCTTTGATATAGGACGTGGCACCTGCGGCGATTGCAACCACCGCAAAGATCACGCCTGCCAACACAGGGGGCAGCAAGCTGCTTGTTGCAGGTTTCAGATCCACATCGGGCGAACGACCCGGCAACATCCGGCGCAGCGTTGCGTCCTTGTCGATCACATGGTGCTTCACCGCGCCGGCAATGTGCAGCAGGATTGAAATGATCAGCACCCGTTCCCAAAACACGTGCAGCATCGCCGCAGTGTGGTGCAGCGCATCAGATTTTGGCACCAGTGGCAGGTTTTGCCCGAACGGCCACCGGATCGGTGCGAAGCCTTCGGATGATGCGTGGGTGACCCAACCCGCCAACGGCACCAGAACCATGCTGCAATACAACGTCCAGTGCACGATCTTTGCCAACAGGCTTTCAGCCCTACCGTGACTGGCCAGCCCTGCGGGTTTAGGCTGGGTCAAAGCCCAAATGATACGCAACACGGCTACAAAAAACGCTGTGATCCCGACTGTTTTGTGAAACGAAAATAACCATGCCTTTTGCGTCAATGCCTCACCCGTCTCAAAGCCCCATCTGTTTGCGGTGACACCCAACGCAATTGCGCTGATAATCAGCAGCGCAGTCAGCCAATGGAATGTCTTAGTCACCCATCCGAAATGGGTCGCGGTGTTTGTCACAGTCATAATGCCCCCGTTCATTTACATGAACCCTATCCCAGTGACCTTCTTAACCATACCCCGCATCACGGCACAGTTATTGCGCTGCACCGCACCACAGGCTATTCCCAGCGAAACGACGTAGGGGAACATCACAATGAAGGCATTCGTATTTCCGGGCCAAGGCGCACAAAGCATTGGCATGGGCAAAGCATTGGCTGATGCATATCCAGCCGCCAAAATGGTATTCCAACAAGTCGATGATGCGCTGGATGAAAAGCTTTCTGACTTGATCTGGGATGGGGATATTGCTGAATTGACCTTGACTGCGAATGCACAACCCGCACTGATGGCGACATCCATGGCGGCGATGGTTGCCCTCGAATCCGAAGGCTTTGGGGTGGGGGACGCGTCCTTTGTTGCGGGCCATTCGCTTGGTGAATATTCAGCTTTGGCCGCATCTGGTGCATTGTCTATCGCGGACACTGCTCGCTTGTTGCGCCTGCGTGGTCAAGCGATGCAAGACGCGGTTCCTGTTGGCGTTGGCGCAATGGCCGCGCTTTTGGGCCTTGATTTTGCTGCTGCAACCGAAGTGGCGAATGAAGCAGCGCAAGGCGAAGTCTGCCAAGCGGCTAATGACAACGATCCATCGCAGGTTGTTGTGTCTGGTCACAAGGACGCTGTTGAACGCGCCTTGGTCATTGCAAAAGAAAAAGGCGCAAAACGCGCTGTTTTGTTACCTGTGTCTGCTCCGTTCCACTGTTCCTTGATGCAACCCGCTGCCGATAAAATGGCCGAAGCGTTGGCGCAGGTCACAATCGAAGCCCCCAAAGTACCGCTTGTTGCAAACGTTCGTGCTGAAGCCATCACATCCGCTGAAACCATCCGCCAATTGCTGGTTGAACAAGTTACGGGTTCTGTCCGTTGGCGCGAGTCGGTCAGTTATATGTCTGCCCAAGGCGTCACTGAAATCTGGGAAATCGGCGCAGGCAAAGCCCTGTCTGGCATGATCCGCCGCATCGACAAGGCGATTGCGTGTAAACCTGTTGGCACACCAGATGATATTGCGAAATTGAAAGCATGATCCGCAGCTTTGTCTTCGGTGTTACTGCATTATCCCTTTTGACGGGGTGCGATCCGTTCGGTTTAGACAGTACGACTGAGATGGAAGTGGTCGGGACTGATTTGCATGTCAGTGGCGTGCTTACGTCGGAAACGCATGGTAAATTCACTCTGCTTTTCGCAAACTATCCAGAAATTAACCGTCTGGTGTTGGGTGAAATTGAAGGATCGACGGACGACGAAGCGAACTTTCCGTTCTACCGAGAAGTACGGCGACGAGGACTTGGCACATATCTAAAGGCGGATTCCGAAGTTTATTCCGGTGGTGCAGATCTATTTATAGCAGGCAAAACCCGCCTGATGGAACGCGGGGCTGTTATTGGCGTCCATAGCTGGTCCGACGGAACTCGCGACGCGGTGGATTTTCCACGATCCAGTCCCGAACACGAAATGAACCGCAGCTACGTGGAAGATATGTTGGGCAATGACG
>JBMZCY010000212.1:0-3753 GCA_049613825.1 Planktomarina sp. | reverse complement strand
ACCACATGGGCAAGATTTCCACGTTGCGGATAAACGCGGGACAGGCCGACCTCGGCTTCGATACCGGGCAGGGACGGTGCGTTTGCGGCGACCTTTGCAAAGTCTTCCCATGTCATATTTTCAACAAGAGTGATGTCTTGGAACCGTTTCAGTTCCACCAGTTTTTGCTGGATGTCTTGCATATCAAAAGGATCAATGTAGATCAGTTTTTGCAGGTCTGCCAAAGTGGCGTCTACATCGGGCACGTTTTCACGCTTCATTACCAGCTTGTAGTTCGGTACATTTTTGGCGACAGGCCGCCCTGCACGGTCAAAGATTAACCCCCGGGCCGGGGCCAAAAGCGTTTCATTGATACGGTTTTCTTCGGCCAGCGTGCGAAATTCTTCAGCTTGGTCAATTTGCAGGTACCGCATCCGCGCTGCCAATCCGCCGACAACACTCAGTTGTAGCGCGCCGACAAGCAAGGCACGGCGCGATATGCGCATGGCGGAATAATTAATTTCTTCGGGTGTCCGTGTCATTCATCGTCCCCCAAGTTAATATGTATTCGGATCGGTCACGCCGGGTTTGTGGACCCCGAACACCCGCTGCGATATTAGTGTGACAAAAGGATAAATGACCACTGTAGACATCGCTAGCAACCCTAAGGTGATCCAATCATGGCCGCCCGTCAATGTGACAATCAGGGCTGCTTGGTACACAGCAAAAGTGCCAAGGATGACAAGACCGACAAGAAACCATTCGGCAGAATAGACGGAATGTCGAATATCGTGAACCCGTCCCTGTAAAAATATTGCGGCCAACAGAACGATAACGGTCCACAATCCGGGCGGGCGGTGCAGCAGGAAATCCGTCAACACAGTCACAAGTACGATCAAGACAGGCGTGATTGCATCCGGACGACGCACAGCCCACGCAAAGGTAAACGCGAGCACTATATCCGGGGACAACAACCGCAATCTTTCGCTGTAGATCGGCAGAGTTTGCACAAACACGATGCTTGTCACAATCACAACAAACGTGATGCGCAAACGCCAGCGGTTGCCTAGATTATAATCCATCGTCAGCGACCGGGCCAGGGGGCAGGGCAGGTACGCCGACCAGACTGCCGACCATACCAATGGTTTCTTTCGGGCGATGCCGGATCACGCGTAGAAATTCCAACCTTGACAGATCTGCGGACAGGCGCACGCGCAGGCGACCGGACGGATCTGCGGCGACCTGTCCAACCAAAAGACCCGGGGGAAACACACCGCCATCGCCAGATGTGACAACGCGGTCACCGGGGCGCACAACGTCTGGGTTTTCCAGAAATTCAATCGGCGGTCGACCCGTGTTGTCCCCCACCAGCAAAGCCTTTTGCCCTGAAGGTTCCAAGGTGATTGCCACACGGGATGCATCGTCTGTTAACAGGATCACGCGGCTTGTGGACCCGCCGACCCCTGCAATGCGGCCCACGACGCCCAACCCATCCATCGTCGCCCAACCATCCACGATCCCGTCGCGTTGTCCGACGTTCAGCAGCACCGTCTGCCGGAACGGGCTGCCACTGTCAGCCAGTACCACGCCTGTCACATGGGTGAACTTCGGATCCAACCGCACATTGTTCAAGTCCAGCAGCCGTGCGTTTTCTTGTTCCAGTTGCAACGCCGCTTCGCGCCACGCTTTCAGTTGCTGCAATTCACGGCGCAGATCTTGGTTTTGCTGGTAAATTCGTGCGTAATTACGGGCAGAACCGACCAAGTCCCCCACAAAATCCACTGGTTTCGCGGCCCATGCAAAGCTGGGCATGACACTGTCGATCACCTCCATCCGCAGGCGTTCGACCCGTGGGCTGTCGATACGCCACACGAAGAACAGGCCGACCAGTAAGAACACCATGATCCCTAGGATCAAGCGCCCGACGCTGGAAAGGCTTTGGTCTAATTTTGGTTCGCGGGCCACTTACGTCCCCGTTTCGTTTTGGTTGGTTTAGCTTTTGGCAGCACTGATGATGGATGCCATCTTAACTTTCGTAGTCAATAACATGGGCCAGCTGCTTTTCGTATTCCAACGATTTGCCTGTGCCCATCGCAACACAGTTCAGGCTTTCGTCTGCAACAGACACGGCGAGGCCAGTCTGTTCGCGCAACGCCAAATCCAGATCGCCTAGCAAAGCGCCGCCGCCGGTCAACATAACACCACGGTCCACAATATCTGCAGCCAAATCAGGCGGAGTTGCTTCCAATGCCGTCATCACGGAATCGCAGATTTGTTGAACAGGTTCGGCAAGGGCCTCGGCGATCTGGGCCTGATTGATTTCGGTTTCCTTCGGGACACCATTCAATAAGTCACGGCCACGGATCGACATCGTTGCACCGACACCGTCGTCGGGCATACGTGCTGTGCCGATAGTGGTTTTGATACGTTCAGCAGTTGCTTCGCCGACCAGCAGGTTATGCTGACGCCGCAGATAGCTGATGATTGCTTCGTCCATCCGGTCACCACCAACACGCACGGACCGCGCATAGACGATGTCGGCCAAGGACAGAACGGCAACTTCGGTGGTCCCACCGCCGATATCCACAACCATAGACCCGGTTGGATCGGTGATTGGCATTCCCGCGCCAATGGCCGCAGCAATGGGTTCTGCAATCAGGCCCGCGCGGCGTGCGCCTGCGGACAAAACAGACTGACGAATGGCACGTTTTTCAACTGGGGTGGCGCCATGCGGCACACACACAATTATTTTGGGTTTTGAGAATGACGTCCGCCGGTGCACCTTGCGAATGAAGTGCTTGATCATTTCTTCGGCAACGTCGAAATCTGCAATGACACCATCGCGCATCGGGCGAATGGCTTGGATTGTGCCCGGTGTCCGGCCCAACATCAGCTTGGCATCTTCGCCAAAGGCCAATGCTTTCTTGACACCATCTTTGACTTGGTAGGCGACAACGGATGGTTCGTTCAAAATGACGCCTTTGCCCTTCACATAGATCAAAGTATTAGCGGTCCCCAGATCAATCGCCATATCTGACGAAAATAGGCTAAATCCGAACATTGTGTTATCCCTATGCACAAAAGCACCGCGAATTCCCACCGCAGGCTGAAAATTGTATAGGGCGGGGGATTTGTCATGGGAAGGGGGCAAGGAACCATTTCGGCCCCCTAATCCCCACATTTAGCGGCTATAAGCGATGATCAGCCAGCATCTTTGTAGCTGACACCTTTTTCGTCATAGCCGACACTGTCCTGATCGCGGCGGATCAGCAGTCGGTTTAGGGCGTTCACGTATGCCTTGGCGGATGCGACAACAGTGTCCGTGTCGGCCGATTGGCCTGTTGCGATCTTGCCGTCTTCCTCCATCCGCACGCTGACAGTGGCTTGTGCATCGGTGCCTTCTGTGACTGCGTGCACTTGGTACAGCTGCAGTCGAGCACCATGGGTGAACAGTTCTTTAACTGCGTTAAACGTCGCATCAACCGGACCATCGCCTATGGCTGTGACGGATTTCTCTTCCCCATCGATGACCATGGTCAATGCAGCTTCTTGCGGACCTTCGGTGCCGCAGACCACGCGCAGGGATTTAATTTGCAGGCGGTTGGACTGCTCATCCGATGCATCGGCCTTGACCAGTGCAATCACGTCATCATCGAAGACTTCTTTCTTGCGGTCGGCCAATTCTTTGAAGCGGACGAAGACATCCTTCAACTGGTTGTCCGCCAATTCAATCCCCAGATCGTTCAGCTTGGCCCGCAACGCAGCACGACCCGA
>JBMZCY010000211.1:0-3783 GCA_049613825.1 Planktomarina sp. | reverse complement strand
CTTAGGTCCAAGGTCAAACGACGGAAACTGATAATCCAATCCGCGATCCTTGTTCTGATTGTCGTCGCAATTTGGGGGGGTGTCTCGAACGCCCAGTACAATCTAACCCGTTTGAATATGACCAGTGGATTTTCGTTCCTGGAGCGGGACACAGGTTGGGATTATTCGTTTTCACTGGTCGAACGGTCGATCAGTGACCGCTATTATTATACGCTGTTTGTTGGCCTACTGAACACGTTATTTGTCGGCTTTATCTGTATCGTGACCACCACGGTTTTTGGCTTTATCATTGGCACCATGCGCGATGCGCGGCATCCGGTCGTGAAGTTCGCAGCTGGTGTGTACGTACAAATTTTTCGCAACATCCCGCTGATCCTACAGGTTATCTTTCTCTATGCAGTCCTGATCCATCTCGGCGGTCCGCGTCAGGCGATGAATTTTGGTGATATAGCATTTCTATCAGGCCGCGGGATGATGTTGCCCGGTTTGAATGTATCACCTGCTGTGGCCGTAGGCCTGTTGATCGCGTGTATCTTGCTTGGAATTGGCCTTTTGAAATCCAAACTGACGCTATGGCGTGGCTTGGCGGTTTGGTTCGCGGGATCCATCGCAGGTTGCTTGATTGTTGCATTTGTCATGCGACCGACAGGCGAAGGCATGCTGTCCATTCCAGCGTTGGCAGGCCTACGGTTCAAAGGAGGTATCTCAGTGCCGATTGAACTGTTGGCGATGATCATTTCGATCACGATGTACGGCAGTGCCTATATTGCTGAAATCGTTAGGGGTGGTCTGAACCAGGTGCCCAAAGGTCTGGTCGAGGCAGGGCAGGCATTGGGTTTGAGCCACATGGCAATCTGGAGCCGGATAAAGGTGCCAATCGCCCTGCGCAGCATTATTCCCCCATTGGGCAACCAGTGGATATTCATGATGAAAGCAACCACGATTGGTATTGCAGTCGGGTTCAGCGACCTTTTCTACATCGGTGTGAATTCGATCAGCCAATCGGGGCAAACGTTGGAAATAATCTTGATGCTGGCGCTGACCTTTCTGGAGATCAACTATTCCATCGCGTTCTTCACCAACTGGCTGAACACGCGCCTCGCGTTGAAGGAGCATTAGTATGACCACGTTGGACACAAATCCCCCCAGCAAGATTTCAGTTGCATGGGGTAAGTTTGTCAAGAACGGCTTTGGATCACCTGCGGCCTCCATTACCTCGGTCGTTGTAATTGCTGTACTGCTCTACATCGCGTGGTCGTTCTTTCAGTGGGCGGTTGTGCATGCCGTATGGTCGAAAGACAATGTTGCAGACTGTTCAGATCATGGTGCGTGCTGGGCTGTGATCGACGCCCGCCATCGTTTGATCCTGTTCGGCACATACCCGTTTGACCAACACTGGCGGTCCACTTTGGCCGCTGTGGTTATCGCTGCAACCGTTTTGATTTCGTGCTTCCCCGCGATGTGGCGCCCCAAACGATTGGTGTCCCTTTGGATTGGTGGATTTGCGGCATACTATCTGCTGATGGAAGGCAGCCTTTTGGGGCTGGAACAGGTCACCACAGATGGTTGGGGTGGATTATCCCTGACGTTGTTCCTGTTCGCGGCTGTGGTGCTGTTGGGCATGCCAATGGGTCTTGGCTTGGCTTTGATGCGGCGGTCGGACATGCCCGTGGTCAAATGGTTTGCAGTCTTCATCATTGATACCATCCGGTCCCTGCCATTGGTTTTAACACTTTTTACTGCGGCGGTTGTGATGCCGTTGGTCCTGCCCAGCTGGTTAGAGGGTGACAAAATTTGGCGCGTAATCTTTGCCTTCGCCTTGTTCTTCGCTGCCTATCAGGCAGAGGTGTTCCGGGGCGGATTTCAAGCCATTCCCAAGGGGCAAGTCGAAGCAGGCAAAGCATTGGGGCTGACCTACTGGTCCATCTTGGGTCGTATCGTTCTGCCACAAGTGTTCCGCCACGCATTGCCCAGCACGATCAACATGGTTGTCGTCACGTTCAAGGAAACCGCGATTGTCACGATCATCGGATTTTTCGATATTCTGGCATCGGGTAAGACGGCCTTCGGAACGGCAGATTGGGCACCGTATTATATCGAGGTCTATTTGTTTGTTGCCGCGATTTATTGGATCTTCATCTTTTCGCTGGGCCAGTACGGGGAATATCTGAAGCGGCGTATGGCAGTGGCTGAACACTAGGCTCGTTCACTCCTTACAATTTGTTCACTGGAACCTTCAGCGCCATATCGCCTTGCGCATCGGTGGGCACGGTCCCTGCGCGAATGTTCACCTGCAGAGACGGGATGATCAGCTTTGGCATTGCCAGTTGCGCATCACGGGTTTCGCGCATTTCTACGAAAGCTGCACGGCTGGCCCCGCCACCCACATGGATGTTTGCAGACTTCTGGTCCCCGATTGTGGTTTCCCACGCAATAGCACGACCATTGGGTCCGTAATCATGACACACGAACAGGCGCATGGTGCCGGGCAGGGTTAGCACACGGGTGATGCTGTCAAACAACTGCCCCGCATCACCGCCCGGGAAATCCGCACGGGCAGACCCGCCATCGGGCATGAACAACGTGTCACCCGCAAACGCCGCATCACCCATGATGTGCACCATGCACGCAGGTGTATGGCCTGGGGTGTGCATGGCAGAACAGGTCATTGACCCGACTTTGTAGGTGTCATTGTCCTTGAACAACGCATCAAACTGCGACCCGTCACGCGCAAATTCCGTACCTTCGTTAAAAATCTTCCCGAAAGTTTCCTGCACCGTCAGGATATGTTCACCGATGCCAATTTTGCCGCCCAGCTGCTGCTGGATATAAGGCGCGCCGGACAGATGATCTGCGTGCACATGGGTTTCAATGATCCATTCAACGGTCAGGCCACGGGATTTGACCTCTGCGATGATCTGGTCGGCACTGGTGTAACTTAGCCGCCCTGCGGAATAGTCAAATTCCATCACCGCATCGATGATCGCGCAGGATGTGCTGTCAGGGTCCACCACCAGATAGCTTATTGTGTTAGACTGTCCGTCAAAAAACGCTTTCACGTCGGGGCATTTGTCCATTTGCAAGTCAGGTAAATTGGTCATGGCAGACCCTTCCTTTGTTAGTCGAGGACAACAGCCCCGTTGGGCGTATTCAAAGCAAACGACAGTGCGGCAGGGCCTTCGGATACTTCGGCCAGATGATCGACCTGCAAGGCTTTTAGGATGTCGGTCAATGCGGCGGCGTCCGGTGTGGACAGTTGAACCTTGTCCAATGTCACACCCAAATCCTGTTGCCCCGTGCTGGGGTGTGGGCCGGGGGACCATTCGATGAATGCAGGCAGCAGACCACCCATGGGCAGATGACCGTCCTGTGGCACAGTCAAACGCCACGAACGGTCACCGCGTGTGAACAGTACAACTTCGCCCAGATCAACAGGACTGGCCGCAATCACGGCATCCAGATCATCGGTGTTCACAACCCAACACAGCGCACGGGGGCGATCTGCGATACGGGCCTGAGTTCCTGCATCATCCAATGTGAACCACCGTGTTCGACCCGGATCAGCAGGGGCATCGGGGTCGATCGCAATCAATTCGAAAAAGCTTTCGTTGCCGGCTTGCATGACACAGTTATGCGTGGACATTGCATCATGTTTGCCACCACGCGGCACGGTCACGCCAAGAGCGGTTTCCATGGCCGCAACGCCTTGATCCAGATTGTCCGCACCGATGGCGAAATGGTCTATTTTGTTTTGCATGGGGTTACTCCGCAATCTTGTTCAAA
>JBMZCY010000210.1:0-3811 GCA_049613825.1 Planktomarina sp. | reverse complement strand
GCCGCCGAGGTCAAGAACGTGCAGAACAACGTGGGACTGGCCGAAGTGAATGGGTTCAACAGGTTTGAGATCATCGGGACCGACCGTCACAAATTTCTGGACCGCCTGTGCTGTGGCACTGTCACGAAACGCGACGGGCGCGTGGGGCTGGGGTATCTGTTGAACGAACACGGGATGGTCAAGGCAGAGGCGACATTTGCCAATATCCCCGCCAGTGATCGCGGCGGTGCGCGTACATGGTACGGGTCGGCCGCTGCGGCAGAATATCACGACATGGACTGGCTGGTCACCCATATGGACCCCTCCGAAGACGTGCAAATCCGCAGTCTGACCAACGATCAGACGATTCTTGTTCTGGCAGGCCCGAACGCGCGTAAAGTGCTGTCTTCCTGTGCACGTGGGGATTGGTCGAAGGAGGCTTTCAAATGGTTGGATGTGCGTGAAGCGTTCATCGGATACGCCCCCGCGACCGTGATGGCCGTCAGTTTTTCGGGCGAACTGGCGTATGAAATTCATGTGCCCAATGCGTCGCTCTACAACGCTTATCTTGCCCTGCGCGATGCGGGGACTGCGTTTGATATGAAACTGTTCGGTGCACGTGCCGTGGAATCCATGCGGATGGAGAAAGGGTTTCTGCATTGGAAGGCCGATATCATCACTGAATTCGATCCGTATGAGACGGGGTTGGACAGGTTTGTGAAGTTGGACAAAGGCGACTTTGTGGGGCGCGATGCATTGCTGAAACGGCGTGAAACCGAACCCGCGAAAAAGCTGGTTTCCCTGCAAATCGACAGCACCACAGCCCCTGCCCATGGAGGCGCATCGTTGATGGATGGGAACCGCGTGGTGGGCACGATCACGTCCGGCGATTGGGGGCATCGGGTTGGGAGCAATCTGGCTTATGCCTTTGTCGATGCGGGCTTCGTGGCCATAGGGACCAAAATGATGCTGAATATGTGTGGCGACATGGTTGCTGCGACTGTGATCCCTACAGCGCCTTATGACCCAGATTTTTCAAACCTACGTCAGTAGTATTTGCAATAGGCCCAAGACTTCACCCAAATGGGTGAAGTCTGTAGCAGACATTTTCTTGCCCCCTTCGCCTCTTTACGCGAAGAAGTTAACAACAGATTAACGCGCGAGGCATACAATTATGGCTGCTACATTACTGACAACGCTAAAAAAATATCCGGCAGTGATCAATTTCCTGATCAAACACCCGAAAATCCACCGCCGCCTGAACCGTGGATTTATCAGTCAGTACACCGCCCCCATTGCCCCCCGTCCCCGACCGTTTTCGCTGCGGTCTGATCACACGTCTTGGGTATCGCTGAACGACCGCCGCTATACGGGTCGCCAACTGCCCGCAGACCATGATCACAAACCCCTGCCCGATTTTCAGGAAACCCTTGATCTGTGGAAACGCCAAGGCAGCAATGAAATCCCATCCCAAGACACCAGCCTGCTGTTTGCGTTCTTTGCCCAATGGCTGACCGACAGCTTTCTGCGCACTGACGTCGAAGACATAAGGCGCAACAAATCGAACCATGAAATCGACTTTTGTCAGTTGTATGGCCAGACCCCCGAACAGACAGACATTCTGCGATCAGGTGTGGGGGGTAAGATGAAGACCCAAACGATCAAGGGCGAAGAATATCCGCCCTACTTGTTTGATCCCGAAAAAATGACCCCTGACAACTTGGTCTATGCCAGTGATGAATTCGCCCAACTGTATGATCCTAAAATCCTTGGCCCGATCATCAAAGGCTTTGATCCGGATCGGCTGAAATACATGTTCGCCACGGGGCTAGAACATGGAAACACGCAGATCGGATATACCGCGCTTAGCACCGTATTCTTGCGTGAACACAACCGCACCTGTGATCTGTTGACTGCCGCTTATCCCGATTGGTCTGACGAACGGTTGTTTGATACGGCGCGCAACATCACGATGGTGCTGTATCTGAACATTATCCTGCGCGAATATGTGGCGCAGGTGGGTGTGGTAACTTTCCCGTTTGATGCAGAACCCGGCTGGCCGGAACAGCAACGCTGGTACCGTAACAACTGGATCAATGTCGAATTTTCATTGCTGTACCGCTGGCATTCAATGGTGCCCGAACTGTTCTGCGTGAAGAACCAAAACCTGTCGGTCAAAGAATACCGTCGCAATCCCCAGATCGTTCCCGAATTGGGGGTGGATGCAATTTTGACTGCGGCCTCGACCCAGACGGCAGGCAAGATCGGGCTGCAAAACACCCACCATATGTTTTTCGAGATGTTCGACGGCAAAGCAATGTCTGTCCAAAGCCAGACATTGAAAATGGCCCGCGATTTCAAGCTGCGGTCAATGAATGACTATCGGGAATTCTTTCAGCTGGACCGGATTACCGAATTCACTGATCTGGTCGATGATCCCGCGATGGCTGCAAAACTGGCTGAGATGTATGAGACACCTGACGACATTGAATGGATCGTCGGCCTGTTTGCGGAAAAGCACGGCACAGATGAAATGATGGGTGATCTGATGCTGCATATGGTGGCCTATGATGCCTTCACCCATGCACTGACAAACCCGCTGCTGTCGGAAAACATATATAGTCCAGAAACCTTTAGTAATGTTGGTATGGACATCATCAACACCACGGGCGGTTTGCGCGATATCGTGGCCCGGAATGTGCCTGAACCAGCTGGCGTCATTGCCAGTTTTCAATCAATCCGCGACATCCCCGGATCAACCAGATTCACGCGGTTGGGCGGCCTTGCCGAAACGCTTGACTTCATCAAACGCTTGGGCTGGGCAGCTTACTTTGATCGCAAGAAATCCATCTGCGGATCAACTGTTTTTCGCGGATATGCCCTGCAACCCCAGACCTTTATCTTGGATGCCATGGGGTGTGAGGTGTTCACCAATTGGGATGGACGGCTGAGGAAAGAAACCAGTTTCGGCATCGCAAATGCACCCTCCGCGCTGACAGGTGGCAAGACCCCAACTGTCTTTCAAAATGGCCCAAACCATGATGCCTATAAGGCCCTCTATGCGCAGATTTTATCACAGCGGGACGGTGATCTGGACAAGGCGTTTGAAAAGGTTTTCACCCGTCACACGGACCGATGGACAAGTGCGAAAAGTATCCGGTTCAGCCCGTGTATCGAAGAATTCACAATGGACTTTGTGTTCGAATGGATCTTTGATCTGACCCTGCCCACCAAAGATCTGACATTGGTCTACAACAGCATTTTCGGCCACAAATCATGGTCGATGACACAGCTGAACCCAAAGTCGGATTATCATAAATCATTGAAAATCCTGTCACGGATCAAGCCCAAGCTTCAAAGCAGCCCACGGTTTGCCGCCTATACAGAAATGGCAAAATCGCACGGGTTGGATGATCAAGACGACCTGCTGGAACAGTTGCTATTTTTGGTCGGGATGAACAGCTATCTGGGGCTGCAATCCTTACTGAAATCCCTGATCGGAGAGTTGTCGAACCACAAAGGACACACCGACACATTGCGCACCAACCTGCACGCAAGCGGTCCGGCAGCAGCAACGCCATTCATTACCGAAACCCTGCGCCTGCATCCACCAGTTTTCTTCATCCACGGAGTTGCGGAAAAGGACTTTGTGCTGACGTCAAAATCAGGTAACTTCCATATCCCCAAAGGCGAACGGTTGACCGGGGTCATCCCATGCGTTCAGCGCGACGCCGAAGTGTTTGATGATCCGCATCTGTTCAATCCGGACCGCCCCAAATCAAACAGTGCAGCAGCATCGATGATCTGGTCCCATGTGCATCAGGATAGGGCC
>JBMZCY010000209.1:0-3814 GCA_049613825.1 Planktomarina sp. | reverse complement strand
AACGCCTATATCGAGCGCTACAATCGCACGGTGCGCCATGAATGGCTGGATCAAAACATCTTTGAAACGATAGAGGAGGCACAGGATCAGGCCACAAAATGGCTCTGGACATACAACAATGACCGGCCCAACATGGCCATCGGCGGGATCACACCCGCTATGAAACTGAAAATGGCCGCGTAGTTCTACAAGCGGACCCCATTAAAAATGGGGGGATTACCCAACCAGAGCCAACATGTGAAACAAGGCCGTCTTTCAAAACTGATCTTTATGCCGCTTCCAGACAGATCAACGTCTTGCTGAACGCGCCAAGTCTTTACGAATAGGCTGCATCTACGATGAATTCCACTTTCAGTTCGGGCCTGGCCAGCTTGGCTTCACCACACGCACGAGTGGGGGCGTGTCCAGCAGGCACCCAAGCGTTCCAAATCTGATTTAACGCATCAAAATCCTGCATGTCAGCCAGCCAGATTGTGACACGTAGCATGTCTTCGCGAGACGATCCGGCCCGTTTCAGAAGGGCATCAACATTTTCCAAACAAGCCTGGACCTGCTCTTGTATCGTGTTGCCCTCGGCGACCTGTCCGGTCAGATAGACCACGCCGTTGTGTTTCACGATTTTGGATGAACGGGTTCCAGTGTCGATGCGTTCAATCATAAGAATTTCCCTCAATTGTAGTGTTTCCCTATCCTCACTAGGACAGGTTGATTGCCATATGGTCACGAGATCAAATTTAAGGCAAACTCGAATTGATTAAATTTAATTCAGGGACTCTTAAGTTGGCGATTAAGATCGACATGCTCAGATGCTTCACGACAGTTGCCACACACGGCAGCCTGTCAGAGGCGGCAGACGCGCTTGGGCGTACCCCATCTGCTGTTTCAATGATGTTGAAACAATTTGAAGATCATGTTGGCTCGGCTCTTTTTGAGACAGCGCGAAAATCCCACTTAACACCGCTCGGCGACCTCATTCTGGCCGAAGCGCGCCGCGAGGTGGCCCATTTTGAGAACACGGTGTCCGTAATCGAGGGGTTGTCGCGTTCTGAGCTTGGCTATCTAAGGTTGGCTGTGACGCCATCGGTTGCAACGACCATACTGCCTGCTGTGATTTTTCAGTTTGCGCAAAAGTTCCCGAAGGTCCAAATCGATCTACGTGATATGGATTCGGTGGCCATTGCACGTGAACTAGATCGCGAACGCGCCGATATTGGCATTGGCTCACATGCTAAGGTTGAAGGGATGCGCCGAACCGAGTTGTTTAGCGATGCTTTTGGGATGGTCTGCCGCAAAGACGATCCGTTGGCCACAGACTGGGATAAACTGTCATGGCGCACGATGGGGGATCGTCCGATCATCGCGAATGGCCTGTGTGAACAGATCACAGATCCGGACTTCGCGCCTATCCTTGCCCGTTCGCGACTGATGGTTCCCAATACGGCGTCCCTTTTGGGTTTGGTGCGGCAGGGCGTTGGGATAACGGTATTGCCGCGACTGGCGGTTGCCAATGTTCTTGATGAATTTGCGTTTTTACCGCTCGCCGATGTGGCCGCCCGCAGGACAGTACATCTGATGTCGCGACCCAACAACCTATTGATGCCAGCAGCTCGGGAGTTTCTTAAGCTAATCACCGCGATGAAACGGGACGGCAGTTTGATCATGGCGATATAGTATTCAGAAATATTGAAGTAAATTACATTACTTTCAAAATGTCTAAACTGTTCAAATGAAGTATCCTGTTGCTGCGCGCAAATGCGGCACTCACTCGAAAGGATACATCATGCACGACACCAATTTGAACTACATCGCCGGAAACTGGGTGGCGGGTGCATCCGAGATCGAAAACCGCAACCCATCTGATCTAAGCGATCTGATCGGGATGTTCGCGCAAGCAACGCCTGATCAACTTGATGCAACGCTGGACCAAGCGCAGCGTGCGCAAGTCGAATGGGCAGCTTATGGGATCGAACGAAAATATAACGTGCTGATGGCCATCGGTACCGAGATGATGGAACGCGCAGAAGAGCTAGGCACATTGCTGGCCCGCGAAGAGGGCAAACCGCTGGCAGAAGGCAAGGGCGAGGTATACCGCGCCGGACAGTTCTTTACCTACTACGCCGCAGAAACGCTACGCCAGATGGGCGACACAGCAGATTCCGTACGTGACGGGATTGAGATTGATGTACGCCGTGAGGCCGTCGGCGTCGTGGCGGTGATCTCACCTTGGAATTTCCCGACCGCAACGGCATCTTGGAAGATTGCGCCCGCACTGTGCTACGGCAATGCCGTGGTTTGGAAACCTGCGAATGTCACCCCTGCATCAGCCGTGGCTTTGGTTGAAATCATCGCGCGCCAAGACGTTCCCAAAGGTCTTGTGTCCTTGGTAATGGGCGCGGGCAGCATGATTGGACAGCGGCTTGTTGAAAGCCCAAAAGTAGGCGCGATAAGCTTCACCGGTTCGGTTCCCGTGGGCAAAGGGATTGCCGCGAGTGCCATTCAGAACCTGACGCGTGTGCAAATGGAGATGGGATCAAAAAACGCACTGGCTGTAATGGATGATGCGGATATTGATCTGGCCGTCTCATTGGCGTTAGGTGGCGCGTTCGGGGGCTCAGGTCAGAAATGCACGGCGTCCTCACGTTTGGTTGTCCACCAATCGGTGCATGATCAATTCGTCGAAAAACTGGTTGCAGGTGCCAAAGCAATGAAGGTGGGTCATGCGTTGGAGGCCGGCACACAGATGGGCCCCGTCGTCTCTGAGCAGCAGTTGAAAGAGAACCTTGCATATGTCGATCTTGCGGCTTCGGAAGGGGCAGAACTGCTGTGCGGTGGTCAGCGGCTAGAGATGGCGACAGAAGGCTATTACATGTCCCCGGGCGTCTTTGTGGGCACCAATAATAGCATGCGCATCAATCGCGAAGAGATGTTTGCACCCTTGGCGTGCGTAATCCCCGTGGACAGTTACGATGAGGCGCTGCATGTGGTCAATGATACGAACTTTGGCCTAACTGCGGGCATTGTGACGACCAATCTGGCCCGCGCAACGCATTTTCGCCGCAACGCGCAATCGGGCTGTGTGATGGTCAACTTGCCCACCGCGGGCACAGATTATCACGTGCCCTTTGGCGGGCGTGGTGACAGCTCTTACGGGCCGCGCGAACAAGGGCAAACTGCGCGTGATTTCTATACTATCGTGAAAACCGCCTATATTGCATCGGGCACTCCGCAATGATGCGTATTGATAACCTGCAATATGCCAACTGGTCGGAAAAGATATTTCGCCAAATGCGTGAAGGTAGCGTTGATGCGGTGCATGTGACAATTGCCTACCATGAAACCTTTCGCGAGACGGTTCAGAATTTTGAGCAATGGAACCGTTGGTTTGAGCAATATCCCGATCTTATCATGAAGGGCCAATGGGCCAGTGACGTGGACCGTGCCCGCGCCGAAGGCAAAACCGCGATCTTCTTTGGGCTCCAAAACCCCAGCCCTATTGAGGACGACATTGGACTGGTAGAAATCGTGCATACGCTAGGTGCTCGTTTCATGCAGCTTACCTATAACAATCAATCCCTACTGGCGACGGGCTGTTATGAGACAGAAGACACAGGCATCACCCGCATGGGGCGTCAGGTCATCAAGGAGATGAACCGCGTCGGGCTGGTGGTGGACATGAGCCATTCGGCGGATCGCTCTACCATTGAAGCTGCGGAAATTTCCGAACGGCCGATCGCGATTACCCATGCAAACCCCTATGATTGGTCCCCAGCGCTGCGCAACAAGAAGAATGATGTAATCCGCGCGGTGACCGAAA
>JBMZCY010000208.1:0-3822 GCA_049613825.1 Planktomarina sp. | reverse complement strand
CCCTCAATTCCGCGCGAAAGCGCAAAAACTTCATGCCGCCCTGAAAGGGCGACAGTCTGGTCACTTCAGGATCGATGTGCCTGCATATTGCGCCGTTTCACCCAGCGCTTCTTCAATGCGGATCAATTGGTTGTATTTCGCCAACCTGTCCGACCGCGCCAAAGACCCAGTTTTGATTTGCCCACAGTTTGTCGCAACCGCCAGATCAGCAATCGTGGCATCCTCAGTCTCACCAGAACGGTGTGACATGACGTTGGTGAACCCTGCACGGTGCGCCATATCCACGGCCTGCAATGTTTCGGTCAAAGACCCGATCTGGTTCACTTTCACCAGCATCGAATTCGCGCTGCCTTGGTCGATTCCTTGGGACAGACGGGCAGGGTTAGTCACGAATAGATCATCGCCCACCAGCTGGATTTTATCACCCAAACGATCCGTCAGCATTTTCCAGCCGTCCCAATCATCTTCATCACAGCCATCTTCGATGGAAATAATCGGATAATCATCGACCAATGCTGCCAGATAATCGACGTTTTCAGCAGATGTTAGCGACAGGCCTTCGCCCGAAATCTCATATTTACCAGCCTTACAGTACTCAGTCGCGGCACAATCCAGCGCCAGATAGATGTCCTTGCCCGGTGTATAGCCTGCCTTTTCAATCGACGACATGATCAAATCTAGCGCTGCACGAGAGGACGAGATGTTCGGCGCAAATCCACCTTCATCCCCGATGCCCGTATTCAGACCAGCAGCCTTCAATTCACCTTTTAGCGTATGAAACACTTCTGATCCCATACGCACAGCTTCGCGAATGTTGTCCGCAGCGACTGGCATGATCATAAATTCCTGAATATCAATCGGGTTATCAGCGTGTTCGCCACCGTTAAGGATATTCATCATTGGTACCGGCAGAACCCGCGCAGATGTACCACCGATATAGCGGTACAACGGTTGACCACAGAAATCAGCAGCGGCCTTTGCCACGGCCATCGACACACCCAGGATCGCGTTTGCGCCCAAGCGGCCTTTGTTGTCAGTGCCGTCCAGTTCGATCATTGCTTCATCGATGCCGACTTGGTCTGTGGCATCCGCACCCAACAGTGTATCTGCAATCTCGCCATTCACAGCTGCGATTGCTTCCAAAACACCTTTGCCCATAAAACGTGACTTGTCGCCGTCGCGCTTTTCCACTGCCTCATAAGCGCCGGTAGAGGCACCCGATGGTACGGCTGCGCGGCCCATACTGCCATCTTCTAATGTGACGTCAACTTCGACAGTTGGGTTGCCCCGACTGTCCATGATTTCGCGTGCGTGAATGTCGATGATTGCAGACATGAGGGATAACCTTTCGTCGATGTTAGCGGTATCAGCGTCCGAATAGCAGGCTGATATAAGGATGGAAAGCGGTCAGCGCGACTGCGCCTCGCGCCAGAAAGCGTACAGGCCGGATGCCACGATGATGCCGGACCCGACAATGGTCCATGTGTCGATGGTTTCACCGAACATGATAATCCCCACCATCGCGCCAAAGATCAGGCGGGAATAGCGGAACGGAGTCACGGCAGAGATTTCCCCGATGCGGGTTGCGGTGATGATGCAGACATAGGCCACGACGCCGATGATAACGGCCACAGGTATGGTTGCCATTTCCCAGACATCCATCTCGGTCCAAGTCTGTCCGAAGGCCATCAAGATCAAACCTGCGGGGATAACCGCGCCAAAGCCAATTGCTGCCATAACCTGAGTTGAAATATCGCGCGGCACACGGCGCGTCGCCACATCACGAACAGACAGACCAATAACCCCCAACAAGGTCAGCAAGTAAGCCGGATCAAATTCCGCAGACCCTGGTCGCAAGATAATCAGCACCCCGATCATCCCGATAAAGATCGCAGCCCAACGGCGCGGGCCGACATATTCACCCAAGAACAACGCAGCCCCCAGCGTCACAATCAGCGGGTTCACCTGAACGATTGCCGAGATGACCGAGATATCAGCCAGCGCCAAAGACGCCACAAATCCGCAAGTGCCGACAAGTTCTGCCAAGGTGCGAATGACAACTGCAGGGTGAAGGACCTTTGACCGTTCAAAGCTGTCGCCCTTGGCTAATGCCCATGCAGTAAATACGAACGTACCGCCAATGCCGATCAGAATCAAAATCTGTCCCGTTGGCAGACCCCCCGACAGTATTTTGATAATTCCGTCTTCAACCGCGAAGGCGCCCATGGCTGCGATCATCAGGCCGATACCGATCAGGTTGTTGCGGGCCTGCGTTTCAGGTTTCATCAGATGGCCGCACTTTTACACCGTAAAGTTCCAACCGGTGACCCTTTAGTTCATACCCAAGGCGTTTCGAGATCTTTTCTTGTAACGCTTCGATTTCAGGATCAATAAATTCGATCACTTCGCCTGTGGTCATATCAATCAGATGATCATGGTGGTCGCGGTCGGCATCTTCGTACCGTGCGCGGCCATCCCCGAATTCCAGTTTTTCCAGAATACCTGCTTCTTCGAACAGTTTCACTGTGCGGTAAACAGTGGCGATGGATATGCCGTTATCAATGGCCACAGCACGGGCATATAGTGCTTCGACGTCGGGATGATCGTTTGCATCTTGCAGCACATCCGTAATCACACGGCGCTGGCCTGTCATACGCAGGCCCTTCGCCTCGCAACGCTGAATGATGGTATCTGTCATGGTGCCGTCCCGCAGTTGCTTTGCTTTTAACGGCGGGTCACGATGGGGGGAAGGGGTGATTGCGGTACCATTTAATTTCCTGTTTAGTCCAGTTGGCGGGTCATCAGATTGTAGGCCTGTCTGCGAACGAACCCTTTCCGGCTGTACAACTGCGCTGCGCGGTCATTGGTTGCCGCGACCTCTAGATGCAGGGCGCGGGTGCCGATGGTTTGTAGATGGCTTGCGATGGCCTCCATCACTTCGCTGCCCATACCGCGCCCGCGAATGGCAGGTCGGATGTAGAATTCATCTATGAAAGCATCGGGTCCACCAAATTCTATGGAATATCCGTGTGATATCGCAATGTAGCCGATAGGCGCATTTGCGGGTCCAATGAGATGTACTTCGCCCAACGGACTGCCGCGCAGCAAAGGCTTTAATGCGGTTATGCGTTCCGACGGCGACAACGTGATGCCTTCTTCAAGATGAAATGCGGTGACTAGTGGCACCAATGCAGTCATGTATTCAATCGTTGCGATCGTCAGATGTGCCGCCATCAGAATGTTGCAAGACAGCGGGTCAACAGATCAAAATACCCTTTTGCGTCCACGTCATTTATAAACAGCGTATTCGTTCCGCGGTCTGTGATGCCCCACCAGTCTGCAACGGTCATGCCCCGGGTGAGGGGGGAATTGATCTCAATTTCTATATTCACGCGTTTGCCGGAAAACAGATCAGGTTGCAGCAGATAGGCGATCACTGTGGGATCATGCAGCGGTGCACCGGTTGATCCATATTTGGCGACATCAAACCGTTCAAAGAAATCCGTCCATCCGGCAACTGCATCCCCAACAGGGCTGCCCAATGCGCGTAAATCTGCGATCCATTCCGGCGTTGTCAGCGCTTTGTGGGTCACGTCCAACGGCAACACAGTCCAGTCGATACCCGATTTTGCAACTTTTTGGGCGGCTTCCGGATCGACGAAAATATTGAATTCAGCGGCAGGTGTGATGTTGCCGACTTCGAAATAGGCGCCGCCCATGCTAACAATCTGCTTCGCGCGTTTTACGATTTTGGGTTCCCGGTTGAGCGCCATCCCGATGTTCGTCAATGGCCCCAAGGTGCAAAGGGTTACCGTGCCTTCG
>JBMZCY010000207.1:0-3830 GCA_049613825.1 Planktomarina sp. | reverse complement strand
ACAACGCTGCGGGTCATCCCCGGGCCATTTCACGCTTAAGCTTTTGCATTTTGCGGGTGATCATCTGGCGGCGCAGCGGTTTCAAATAATCCAAGAACAGTTTGCCATCCAGGTGATCATTTTCATGCTGCGCACAGGTGGCCCACAGCCCGTCGAATTTTTCCTGCTGGGTTTTTCCAGACAGGTCCATCCAGGTCATTTCAACTTCGGCCGGGCGGGTCACGTCGCCGAATTGTTCGGGGATCGACAGGCAGCCTTCTTCATAGGTGTTCAGCGCTTCTGACGTCCAAATGATTTCGGGGTTCATCACCACCATGGGCCGCGGTTCTGCACCTTCTTCCTTCACGCAATCCATCACAAAGATGCGTTTGTTCACGCCAATCTGCGGCGCGGCCAGGCCAACACCCGGCGCGTCATACATCGTTTCCAGCATGTCATCCGCAAGCTTGCGGATTTCATCGGTCACGGCTTCAATCGGTTCCGCCAGTTTTTTCAAACGCGGATCGGGGTGCAAAAGGATGGTTCGTAAAGTCATAGCAGCCCCATACGCAAAGCGGCGCAAAACCGCAATTGGGCCGGTAAAACTTTGCCGATTGCGCCGTCCAGATCGGGCTTGCACCTGGGAATAAGGCCGATACTGTGTTGGGAACGAAAAGGACATGTGATGAATTTCGACGAACCCATTGATCGTATTGGCACCCATTCAATGAAGTGGGACATGATGCAGTCGCTGTATGGCGTGGCCCCGGAAGATGGGATTTCGATGTGGGTCGCGGACATGGATTTCCGCCCGCCGGAATGTGTGCAGAAAGCTGTGACCGATTATGCAGGTCACGGGATTTATGGATATTACGGTGATGATCGCGCGTATAAAGACGCGATTTGCTGGTGGATGAACACCCGCCACAATTGGCAGATCGATCCAGCTTGGATTTTCACCACACACGGTTTGGTCAACGGCACCGCGATGTGCGTGGATACATTCACGAATGTCGGCGACGGTGTGGTTTTATTCACCCCGGTTTATCACGCATTTGCCAAGGTTATCCGCCAAAACGGTCGGGAGGTGATCGAAATGCCGATGACCAACCAAAATGGTCGGTACGAGATGGACTTTGACGCCTACGACGCGATGGTGCCCGATCATGCGCGGATGGTTGTTCTGTGTTCCCCACACAATCCCGGTGGCCGCGTTTGGACCGAAGGCGAACTGCGCGCCGTGGCATCCTTTGCCAAACGGCATGACCTGATTTTGGTCAGTGATGAAATTCACCACGACATTACGTTTGGGGCAACTCACACGCCGATGTCACATATCGAAGGCATCAAGGATCGGCTGATCATGATGACCGCGACCACCAAAACCTTCAACATTGCCGGCAGCCATTCGGGCAATGTGATTATTGAAGACCCTGATTTACGGGCACAGTTTGCGTCACGGATGATGTCGCTGGGCCTGTCACCCAACAGCTTTGGCCTGTTTATGGCAACAGCGGCTTACAGCCCTGAAGGGGCCGAATGGGTGGATGCGTTGAACCAATATCTGGACGGCAATCGCAAGATTTTCGACGCGGGGATCAATGCAATCCCCGGCCTGGCATCCATGCCGCTAGAGGCGACTTACCTGGCTTGGGTTGATTTCGCAGGCACCGGGATGCCGATGCAGGAATTCACCGATCGCGTGCAAGGCACAGCCAAAATTGCGGTGAACCATGGGCCAACATTTGGCCAAGGTGGGGATGATTTCTTGCGCTTTAACATCGCAACCCCAAGAGCAAATGTCATCAAAGCGGTAGAGCGGATGCAGGCGGCGTTTGCCGACCTGCAATAAGCGTTTTAGCGTTCAAGTAAGGCAACAGGAGCATCAACAGCGCGCACGAAATCAAGCGGGGCACGGTCAACAGCGGCTGTGCTACGCTTAAATTCATACCACATTTCATCGCCGTTTTCTTCTGATGCAACGATCAGGCATTGGTACAAATGCCTTGCACCATCAAACAGATCCACCAGGCCACGCAGTTGTGGCGCATCTTGCAGATCAACTGAAAAACCTGTGTCCCAAAATTTCAAAACACTCAGGGTTTCGTCGCCTGCTTTGATCCGCAGGCGGCTTTTCTTGCGCAGGGCTGACTTGCGTGCAGCTTCCAACCCGGCGGATACTTCTTTGGATAAATATGTGGTCATTTCGCATCTCCCTCGACCACCATGTCCGATTCCCGAAACAGGTCAAGGGAGATTGTAACTCATTTTTAATTCAACTTTTTACGATTAAGTCAGATCACTTTTCCGATTGCGCAGAACATGCTCCATATCCGGGTCATATAGGGCAGAATCCACAAAATCTTGCCCTTCCAGCAACGCCGGACCCACCAGAACCAAAGCAGTACGTGTGATTTTTGCGTCACGCACTTTCTTTCTAATGTCGGAAAGTGTGCCGCGTAGAATCAGCTCGTCCGGCCAACTGGCGCGGTAGGCCACAACCACGGGACATTCCGCGCCATAATGCGGGATCAACACCCGTTCGATTTCGCGCAGATTGCGAATGGCCAGGTGAATGGCCAGGGTCGCACCTGTACGGGCGAAATTTTCCAGCGATTCACCTTCGGGCATCCCGGTCGATTTCATCGACATACGAGTCAGCACGATGGACTGGGCGATTTCTGGGATTGTCAGCTCTTGCTTAATTGCGGCGGCCGCGGCGGTGTAGGCGGGAACGCCAGGAATGATATCATAATCAATCCCATCCGCTTTTAGGCGCCGAATTTGTTCCGCAATCGCCCCATAAAGCGAAGGGTCACCGGAATGAACCCGCGCAACATCTTGGCCCTTGTCACGAGCAGCAAGGATTTCGGCGTGGGTTTCATCCAACGTCATGGGGGCCGTGTCCAACACACGCGCATCATCTGGCGCACATTCCACAACCTCTGCCGGGACCAAAGAACCCGCGTAAAGGCAGACGGGACATTCGCCAATGATCCGCGCGGCCTTCAACGTCAAAAGCTCTGGGTCGCCTGGACCTGCGCCGATAAAATACACTTTCATCATACTATCCTTATAAGGTCTGATCTGCGGCGCTTAGGCCCCGCTTAGATCGCCATCAATTTTGCGGCTATACCCACGCGGGGTGTACATGCGGGGGCCTTCGCCCAGCTGGGCCAATTGGCTGTTGGACGACCCAATCAGAACGACGGTCAACATATCAACCTCATCAACTTCTAATTCGTCCAAACGGCGGTACCGGATCTGTTCTTCTGGCCGTCCAAGCGAACTTGCCAACAGAACAGGCGTATCCGCAGGGCGGTGTTTCAACAGAATTTCCCGCGCCTCTGCCAACAGCGTCCGGCGGGTTTTGGAAACGGGGTTATAGAACGCAATCACAAAGTCACCTTCGGCCGCGGCATGAAGCCTGCGGATAATGTCATCGCGTGGGGTCAGCAGATCGGACAGGGAAATCGTGCAGAAATCATGCCCCAATGGCGCACCGGCCCGCGCCGCCGCACCTTGAAGGGCGGAAACACCCGGCGAACAGACAACTTCTACCCGGTGGGCTGCGGCACTGACGCCGTGCTGATCGGGGCCACGGTCCATAAGTTCAAACACCAACGCACCCATTGCATAGATGCCCGCATCACCAGAACAGACCAGCGCCACGTTCTTACCCTGGGCGGCCTGTTCCAACGCATAACGGCACCGCGCCTCCTCCCCACCCAGTGGAAAATCAGAGCGGGTTTTGCCAGCGGCCAACGGCCCAAGCAAGTCGATATACAGGCCATAGCCCACCAGCTCTTCCGCATCTGCCACCAGGCGGCTGACCTCTGGCGTGCGCCAGC
>JBMZCY010000206.1:0-3833 GCA_049613825.1 Planktomarina sp. | reverse complement strand
GCGGGCCTGATGGTTGTGATGACATTTATGATGCTGGCGCTTGGAACAGATCTTTTCTGTTCTTAGCCAGATTTTCACATTTTTTCGCTTAGGGTCTTTTGACTCGGCCTTGGCCAAAGGGTAGGGCTGATAGGGTAATTTTCGTCAAGCTGGGGGGCTGTGACACATGGCACGAATGGCAACTTTGAATGTTGGGTCTGAAATGCTGAAGCAAGGTCGCATGATGCTGATAGCGCTAAGTGCGCTGGTTTTGGTGCTTTCAATGGCCCTTCCGGCAGCGGCGCAAAGTTTTCGGGTGAATGCGATTGATGTGTCCGGCAACCAACGGATCGAATCGTCCACCATTTTGACCTTTGCAGGCATTCAACGTGGGGCCGTTCTGTCCGGATCTCAGGTGAATGATGCCATTCAGCGCGTCCGTGCATCAGGCTTGTTCGAAAGTGTCGATGCGGATGTACGTGGCAACACGTTGGTGCTGCGCGTTGTCGAATTTCCAACGGTGAGCGCCGTGGCCTTTGAAGGTAACCGCCGACTGAACGACCAAGATTTGTCCCGCTTGGTGTCCACATCAACACGTCGTGTCTATAACGCCGCACAAGCCGAAGCAGACACAGCTGTCATCGCAGAAGCCTATGCCAACCAAGGCCGTATCTTGGCCACTGTTGAACCCCGCATCATTCGCCGTGCCGACAATCGCGTGGATGTGGTGTTTGAAATTGCAGAAGGCGGCGTGGTTGAAATCGAACGCATTTCCTTTGTTGGAAACCGCAGTTTCTCTGACCGTCGTTTACGCCGTGTGCTGGCCACCAAACAAGCGGGTATTTTCCGTCTGTTAGTAGGTCGCGATACGTTTGTCGAAGACCGTATTGAATTCGACAAGCAAGTGCTGCGCGATTTCTATCAGTCACGGGGTTATGTCGATTTTCAAACGCTTGATGTGAATTCGGAACTGGGGCCGAACCAAGATGGGTTCTTCCTGACATTCCGTGTGCGTGAAGGTCAGCCCTTCAGGTTTGGCGGCGTTACTGTATCTTCAGATTTGCCAGACGTGGACACCACGATGTTTCAACGCGCATTGCAGGCGCGGGCATCTGGTAAAAGCTATTCCCCTGCGGTTGTCGAAAACACGATCACACGGTTAGAGGTTCAGGCGGTCAGTCTGGGACTGGATTTCATTCGCGTTGAGCCACGTGTGACCCGAAATGATGCAGATCAAACATTGGACGTGGATTACATGATTTCACGTGGACCCAAAGTGTTTGTTGAACGTATCGACATCGAAGGCAACACAACCACGCTGGACCGTGTAATTCGCGCACAGTTTGACGCCGTGGAAGGCGATCCCTTCAACCCGCGGTCCATTCGTGCCAGCGCCGAACGCATCCGCGCTTTGGGGTTCTTTGGCAACGCAGATATCAACGCCCGTGAAGGGTCTGATCCATCGCAAGTTGTGATAGATGTGGATGTCGCCGAAGTACCGACCGGCAGCTTCAACTTTGGTGTGAACTTTAATTCGTCTGATGGTGTCGGCTTTTTGGTGAATTTTCGCGAACAGAATTTTCTGGGGCGCGGACAGTCGATCAACACATCCCTTCAAACGGGGTCCGACAGCCGTAGTTTCCGGTTCAGTTTTGCAGAACCAAACCTGTTGGATCGTGATCTGCGATTTGGCATGGGGATAAACTACCGCCGGACAGATGGGCAAAATGCGCAATACGACACAGAAACCTACGGGTTTTCGCCCTCACTGGCCTTTCCAATCGGCGAACAAAGTCGTCTGTCTCTGAAAACATTTTATGAGTCCGAAGAACTGTTTAACGCAACCACAACCAGTGGTGCGATTTTGGCAGAAGCGGCGACCGGGGCTGAAAACGCCTACGGGATTGGATATACATACAGTTTTGACTCTCGCCGGCGTGGCGCAGATGAACCCAACCGCTTTTTCTTCCGTTTTGGACAGGATTTCGCGTTGGGCGGGGATCAGAATTTCATCCGATCTAATCTAGAGGTTGGCGTTGAAACCAAAGTTCTCAACGAAGATATGACACTCAGCGCTGTTTTAGAAGCAGGGGCATTGCATTTCTCATCAGGCACATCCCGCGTGACGGACCGCTTTTTCCCCAATTCCGATACATTTCGCGGGTTCGACGCTGGTGGCATCGGGCCGCGCGAAATCAACGGTACCGACAATGATGCTTTGGGTGGTGATTATTACGCTGTTGCTCGGTTTGAGGCACAGTTCCCCTTGGGCTTGCCCGAAGAATATGGCATTACGGGTGGTGCATTTGTAGATGTGGGATCTGTATGGGGGCTTGATCCGCAGACCATTGCCAATGCGACTGCTGCAGGTGGAACAGTGCTATCTGACGACTTTTCACTACGGTCTATTGCTGGGGTATCTTTGTTCTGGAAAACTCCTATCGGGCCACTACGGTTCAACTTCTCACGGCCCATCGGTGTCGAATCTTTCGACCAGACCGAAAACTTTGACCTGACAATTTCGACAACCTTCTAAGATGGTCCGGCTGCTGTTTGCGTTGTGGTTGATCTGTGTGGGTGCATTTGCATCCGCGCAGACCATTCCCCCCCCGGTGTTGGTCATTGATCGCGTCTCACTGTATCAATCATCGCGATATGCGTTGCAGCTGCGTCAGGATATTGTTGAAAAATATCAAAACCAAAGTGCCGAAACCCGGCGTTTGGAACATACGCTGCGGGCGGAAGAACTGAAACTGACCGAGTTGCGGAAAACCATGTCGCCCGAAGATTTCGCCGTGGCTGCGCAGAAATTTGATGATCGTGCGGAAGCGGCGCGCCGAAACGCAGAAGAAAACCAACGCGCTGCTGACACTGAATTGGCGCAGCAGGAACGGGCATTTTTTCTAAGAGTCCGCCCAATTATTGGTCAAATCATGGTCGAACGCGGCGCGACGTTGGTGTTGGAAGACAGTGCTGCAATCTTTATGAAATTTAATATTTTGGACATCACCGATGTGGCGCGGGATCGCATTGATGCGGAACTGGCCGCACCAATCGAATAGCTGCGCCCCATTGCGCGGCACTGTGTTGCTTGCTACGTCATGGTAACGAAAAAGGGGCAGGTTATGATTGATCGCACACAAGCTGATATTCAGATGATTCAACGGATTTTGCCACATCGCTATCCATTTTTGTTGGTGGATAAAGTGATTGATATCGTCGGCACGTCTTCGGCCACGGGGATCAAGAACGTCACAATGAACGAACCGCATTTCCAAGGGCATTTTCCCGGTACGCCGATCATGCCCGGTGTGACGATTGTCGAGGCGATGGCGCAAACATCTGCTGTGATGGTCGGCCTGACAATGGAGTTGGAAGATCAGGATTTGCTGATCTATTTCATGGGCATCGACAAATGTAAGTTCCGCCGGAAGGTTATTCCAGGCGATGTTCTGAAGCTGGAACTGAAAACCACACGCGGCAAGCCGGGTGGGAAAGTTTGGAAATTCGAAGGTTTAGCCACTGTCGACGGTGAAATGGCGGCCGAGGCTGAATTCACTGCGATGATGGATCTGCCAAAGGCGTAGCCATGATTGATCCTGCCGCGAACATTCACCCAAGTGCAATTGTTGAAGATGGTGCATCCGTCGGTGCGGGTACGACCATTGGCCCGTTCTGTCACATTGGCCCGTCCGTTGTATTGGCACCTGATGTGGAAATTGCATCCCATGTGGTGATCAAGGGCCGCACGACTGTTGGAACTGGTACCGTCATTTATTCATTCTCAGTCATCGGGGAAATCCCGCAGGACAAGAAATTCGATGGAGAAGAAACGCGACTAGAGATTGGCGAAC
>JBMZCY010000205.1:0-3849 GCA_049613825.1 Planktomarina sp. | reverse complement strand
GGACGTCTTTCAATAAATCTATCTGGCATTGCAGAAAATTGGTCTGCTTTGGATCAGATGTCGGCAACGCATGTGGAAACCGCTGCGGTGGTAAAAGCGGACGGGTATGGTCTGGGATCTGACCGTGTGGCCGCGACACTGGCGCGTGCAGGGGCAACGACATTTTTCGTAGCCGCGTCAGAAGAAGGCTCTGCAGTGCGCGGCGCGGTCGGCGCGGATGCAACAGTCTGCGTGTTTTCAGGTCATATGGCAGGCGACACGGACATGATCCATGATCTGAACCTTGTGCCGATGTTGAATTCAATTGATCAGATCACCCGACATTTGGAAGCCCTTCCCCAATTTCCCTTTGGCGTCCAATTGGACAGCGGGATGAACCGTTTGGGGGTGGAACCTTCGGAATGGTATGCTGTGCGCGATATCGTCATGCAGCAAAACCCCGTGTTGTTGATGAGCCATCTTGCCTGTGCAGATGAACCCGACCACCCAATGAACGCCCAACAATTGCAAACATTTCGTGCGATGACCGATGGATGCGATGCGCCACGGTCTTTGGCAGCTACAGGTGGAACGTTGCTGGGGCCTGAGTATCATTTCGACATGGTGCGTCCCGGTGTCGGGCTGTACGGTGGCATGCCTTACGCGGATGCAATGCCCGTGGTACATTTGTCTTTGCCAATTATCCAAGTGCGCGACGTGGAAATCGGCGAAGCCGTTGGATATGGCGGGTCTTGGATCGCCGATAAACCTTCGAAAATCGCGACTGTTGCTGCCGGTTACGCAGATGGCCTGCTTCGGGCGCAGTCAAATATTGGCAATCTTTGGTTTGGTGATACGCCCTGCCCCATAGCCGGACGGGTTTCGATGGATATGATTGGTGTAGATATTACCAGCTTGGATCACATCCCTAGCCACCTTGATATTCTGTCCCCCTACCAAGGGGTTGATCAGTTGGCTGATGCCGCTAGCACAATCGGTTATGAAATCCTAACCTCGCTGGGTAACAGATACCATCGTCGGTATATTACAGCATGATCATCGGTCTGATCACAGCTGTCGGTGCCGGAACGCTAAACCTGATCGCAGCATTAGGGCGTATTGCAATATTTGCATTACAAACACTGTCCCACATCCTGAGGCCACCGTTCTTTTTCAAAGAATGGGGGGCAGCCGCAATGAATGTGGGCTATTTGTCTTTGCCCGTCGTTGGATTGACGTCGATTTTCACCGGGGCAGCGTTGGCTTTGCAAATCTATTCTGGCGGTGCACGGTTTAATGCTGAGGCTGTTGTCCCCCAAATTGTTGCTATCGGGATGGTGCGCGAACTAGGTCCGGTTCTGGTCGGTTTGATGATTGCAGCCCGTGTCACGTCATCCATCGCAGCGGAAATTGCGACGATGAAGGTAACAGAACAAATTGACGCGTTGGTCACCTTGTCCACGCACCCGATGAAATATCTTGTCGCACCGCGTGTGTTGGCAGGGCTTTTGATGGGGCCTTTTTTGGTTGCAGTCGGCGATACCATCGGGATCATGGGCGGGTATCTGGTCGGCACTGGACCACTGGGGTTCAACGCAAGTGCATATATTCAAAATACCATCGATTTTCTGACCTTGGCTGATGTGACGTCATCTTTAGCAAAGGGTGCCGTGTTCGGGTTCATCGCCACATTGATGGGGTGTTATTACGGCCTGAACTCTGGCCGTGGTGCGCAAGGCGTCGGCCAAGCGACAAAGGCATCCGTGCAGGCAGCAGCGATCCTTATCCTTGCCGCCAACTTTGCCCTGACAGCGGTATTCTTTTCAGCATGATCACAATCACTGACCTTCATAAATCCTTCGGCGACAACCACGTTCTGTCTGGTGTGAACTTGCATGTGCCCAAGGGCGAAAGCATGGTCATAATCGGCGGATCAGGGACCGGAAAATCAATCCTGCTGAAATCTGTTCTTGGATTGGTCACACCAGACAAAGGTCAAATCGAAGTGGATGGCGTTGATGTGGCGAAAGCCAGCCGCGACGCATTTCTGGCGCAGTTTGGAATGTTGTTCCAGGGCGCTGCTTTGTTCGACAGCCTGCCCGTTTGGCAAAACGTCGCCTTCCGCCTTTTGCGCGGCAGCCTGAAACGACCAAAGGCTGAGGCCCGCGATATCGCCATCAATAAATTACGTCGCGTCGGATTAGGATCAGAGGTCGCAGACCGATTCCCAGCAGAGCTGTCTGGCGGCATGCAAAAGCGCGTAGGATTGGCCCGTGCCATAGCAACCGACCCTAAGATTGTGTTCTTCGATGAACCCACAACCGGTCTGGACCCAATCATGGCCGGAGTCATCAATGAATTGATCCGTGAGATTGTTGTCGAAATCGGTGCAACCACCATGACAATCACCCACGACATGACATCGGTCGATGCAATTTCCGACCAGGTTGCCATGTTGCACAAGGGTAAAATCCGCTGGTGCGGGCCAAAATCATCACTTTATGACAGTGGTGACCCCTATGTGACACAATTTGTAAACGGTTGGGCAGAGGGCCCGATCGAGACTTTACGCTGATCGTTTCTGTTCAAGGAACAGACAGCTATCACAGATTTATCACAGTTTCGTTTTTCTACTATATTTCTGGATAACTTTCCGCAAATGCCATATATGTTGTGTTCATGATGTAAAGTGTTTGGGAAGTTGGTGCCTTTGATCTTACCGCGCATCTTTCAGATGTCGGTCAAAGGGATCAGGCGGGTCCATCCTAAGGGGGGCACATGTCAAAAAAGAATATCGAACAAAACCCTGCGCTTATCTGGCTTCATTGGGTGGGTATTGTTTACGTTGCTTTGATGGCATCTTGCCTGGTCGCAGCCACAGGTGCTGCGATGTTGGAATTGATGCCTTGGTTTGACATTTTAATCCCTACCACACGCGGCGCCATTCAGATGGGCCCAACAATACAAATTTTATCGACCGGCATGATTATGGTTCTGGTTATGTACCTACCATCATCGTTACGTGTTCTGAAATTGGAAGCCGCCCACCGTGATTTCAATTTGACGATGGATGATGTGACCAAAGCTTATGCAGCAAGCCACGAAGCAGATCGTGCCGGTGTGTTCAACCTCAGCTCTGAATTTGACAGTGTGCGGGAACGCATCAATCATATGCGTCAACATCCGGAACTGTCAAAACTGGAACCTGCAATTCTGGACGTTGCATCACAAATGAGCCACGTTAGCCGCGATCTTGCCGATGTATACTCAGACGAAGCAGTGGATCGTGCGAAAACAGTGCTGCGTCAACGTCAGCTGGAGTTGGAAGAATTCAGCGATCAATTGGCCCTTGCCCGTCGTCAAACAGACGAAGTGAAACGCTGGGTACAACAGTTGGAAGTCGAAGGCAGCGTTAGCGAAAACCAATTGGGTCAGCTGAAGCAAGACCTTGCAGAAATTCTGCCAGCCGTTGGTCTGAAAGTGATCCGTGGTCCAAAGCAGCCGATCAAACCTGCGATCGAAGCAGATACGGCTGTTCAAACCGAAATGACGCAGCTGGAAGATCATTCCCAAAATATCGTAACAATGTCCGATGACAAAAAGTCGAAGGCTAAGGTCAAAATCTTTCGCGACAAAGAAAGTCGCGCGGCTGAGTAAAATATTTCACATCCAAACAATCAACGGCCCCTTTATGGGGCCGTTTTTAATTTAGGTCACAAAATGCTTCGTATTCTTAATCTTCTTCTCCTTATCATATTTCCAATTGCTTGGTTTGCGCCGTTATTACGGGCCGGATTGCTTCCCTTGTTCGGACTGTCGGAAATATCCGTCATGTCGGGACTTCAATCCCTGTGGGGCACGGACGTAATA
>JBMZCY010000204.1:0-3874 GCA_049613825.1 Planktomarina sp. | reverse complement strand
GTCGTCCTCGGCTTACGCTGAAGCTGGCCCTGTCACTCGACGGGCGTATTGCAACGGCCAGCGGGGAAAGTCAGTGGATCACCGGACCGGCTGCCCGGCGACATGTACATGCGGATCGTTTGCGACATGACGCAGTGATGGTCGGCGGTGGCACGGCACGGACGGACGATCCTGCGCTTACGGTGCGCGGGTTTGGCGATGTACATCAACCAGTGCGGGTGATCGCGTCTTCCAAGCTGAATTTCGAAGGGGCTGCGTTGAAGGCAGGCTTGCCAGATGCACCCGTTTGGATGGTGCATGGGGATGGTGCATCTGTGGATCGCCGGATGGCTTGGACCGATGCAGGGGCGGATTTGATCGAAGTTCCAAGCATGGGAAACTGGCTGGATATCCCAGCACTTTTGCAGGCTTTGGGGGCCAAGGGCCTTACGTCTGTGTATTGCGAAGGGGGCGGCAGTTTTGCAGCCTCGCTGCTTGCGGCGGGTTTGGTGGATGATCTGATCGTTTATCACGCGGGGCTTGCGATTGGGGCCGAAGGTTTGCCCGGATTGGGCGCGTTGGAACAATCTATTCTGGCGAATTGCGCTCGCTTTGACTTGCAAGATCATCGCCGGGTCGGTCCGGATTTGCGCCAACATTGGACCCGACAGACTTAACGCCAGACGTGCGCATAGGTGGCAAATACACCCTGCAGTTTTGACAACAGACGCAGCGCCTGTCCGCTGTGGGACACGTCGCCATCCAACAAGCGTTCGATAATGACTTCGACAGAACAGGCCAGACCTGTCACAGGGTCAAAATAACGCGGATAATCAATCAGCGTCGCGTGCAGCAGCTGGTCCAGCATCGGCTTGGCCGTGCGGCGTGGGTGGGGCATGGTGTCTGTCGTCAGCCCCCAGCCTGCATAGAACGGATGGCCGTGGCAGGTGACAGGGGTGCCGCGCAGCAACGCCTCGAACCCTAAAAGCGAGGTCATGGTATGCACTGCATCACAGGCCTCGATCGCGTCGATGGCATCGCCACTGTTTAGAGTAACATCGGCAATGCGTGTCGGGTCTTCAACGACCCCTGCGCGCAAGCCTGCTTCTACATCCGGATGCGGTTTATAGACGATGATCGCACGGGGATGCAAGGCGCGAACGGCTTTCAACAGCCCGATGTTCGTGCGTACATCGTTGGCCCCGAACTTGATCGACGCATCATCTTCCACTTGACCCGGCACTAGAATTTTATGGCCATCGGGCAGGTCAGGCAAAGGGTCTGTATCCAGATTATACTTCGACAATCGTGCTGCGGTTAACGTATCGCGCAAGGCTTTTGCCCGCGTGATTTGGTCAGGGGCAAGTTCGGGAGATCTTGCGATGAGATGTTCCAATCGGCTGGGCTGTGTTGCGTCAAAGTAGATCCCGATGTCATCAAGAACGAGCGACATCGGCGGCACCAAATTAGCCCCGAGGCCCCGGGACCTTAGAAACCCGTCTTCGACCCTTGCAGATGTAATCGGGCCATTTGTGTTGCCCCACGTCATCGTAGGCTGATCCGAAGCCGGGGATTTGGGATCAAACGTCGTCTTGCCGTAACGTCCGAACACCTTACGCATATGCCCGCGCTTCCACAGTCGCATACCATACGCGGACCAGCCTTTGTGATCGTCCCGCCATGCCCGTGTCTGGGCGGATAGGTTTCTGAGTGCCGTTGAAAAATCGCACAGCCGCCCGCTATGTGGATTGAACCATTTTGGGTAAATTAGACATGCACCTGTGAACAATTGTACAGGCGTCAAGCGGCGGTTGCGACGGTACGGGGGTACTGCGTCTTGTGTCAGACCCCAACCAGCATAAAACGGCTGGGCAAAGATGTGTGGGCGGTGACCGTTCAGGATCGCTTCGAACCCCATTTGGGATGAAACTGCGTAAACTGCAACAGCACCTGAAAACAGGTCTTGCGGGGCAGTAGGGTGATCCCATAGTTTATCGTCACCTTGCAGGTCAGCCTGTGTGAAATGTCCCTGCCGATGCCCCGCTGTTGTTTCGGGATGTGTCTTGATCACAATCCGTTTGTCTGGATGGGCGATCCGTGCGGCCTCCAGCATTTGGTGAAACGTTAATGCTGTGGCCCCTGACAACGGGATCGATGCATCCCCACGAGTTTGGTCAATGACCAACACATAACCGCGTTTTGGACGTGGGGCATTCAATGGTGTTGCATTGTATTTTGACAACCGCCAGCGACTGATCTGTGCCATACAGATTTGTGCCTGTCGCAATTGCGCGGGATCATCCAGCGGATGACCTGCCAGAATATCTTCCAGATCAGATGGCTGTGCGGCGTCGTAATGGCTGCCCTTATGATCAATCAGCAGCCCCATGGGCGCATCCCCGTCACGGCCTGTCAGAACAGATCGATAAAACGGGTCTTCCACGCGAATAACCTTGGCACCAGTTTTCGCTGCAACATATTCGGCACGTTTGGCCGTCGGTCGATGACCCCATGCCAAAACAGCGTCTTTACCACTGGGCCAACCGATCTGAGGGCCATATCCGGCGGCCTTTAAAATTGCATTCACACGGCGATCAGTAAAACTGCCGCCATTAAATGCAAACACCCGCCGCGGCGCAGGGGGCCGGGCGGGTGTCTGTGGATGCAATGATCCTTTGGTCATGGGTTAGTTGCCCGTGACGGTATTGCCTAAGGCGCTGAAGTTTGCCAACGATCCTGTTAACGCTTGGATTGTACGATCCCAGGTTACGATCGGTGCTTCGGTCACATATACAGTATCATCATCACGGATCGAAAAATCACGTGCCATAAACATGCCGTTCGGCCGTGTCAGGTCCAAAACATAGACCACACGCTGGGTGCCTGTCAGTTCTGGACGGCCCACAACGTTCTGTGCAATCTGCTCAGGCTCGTTCCGCAGAACGAAAACCCCTGTGGGGTCAGAGACTGTTGAGTTCAGACCGCCGACTTGCGCGATCGCCTCGATTGCGGACAGGGTTTGGGTCTCAAACGGGACCAATGACTGGCCACTTGTCGCGCCCAGCACCGTGAACGACCGTGTGTCGCCTTCGACCAAAATCTTGTCACCGCCGCGCAAGGCGATGTCCAAATCCGTCTCGCGGAACAGGTCTTGGAACCAAATCTCGTTCCGGCGGTCGCCGCGGATGACTGTAACCCGTGCGGTTTCAGGATCAATGGTGACACCACCGGCTTGCGCCAGCATGGCAGTCAATCGAAGGGTTGGGCGTTCAATGGGCAGAATGCCCTGTGCGCCAACAGCCCCGATCAAGGTAACCGTTGATCCGTCGCCTGCCTCACGGCGCACTTGCACCTGCGGGTCAGGGGTTTGATCTTTTAACCGGTTTGTAATGATGCGACGCAATCCCTCGGGGGTGTTGCCCGCAGCGCGGATACGGCCCACGTACGGCATAAAGACAAAGCCTTTGCCGTCCACTTGTACGGTTTCCAACACTGTAGCGTTTTGCCCTGTGGCCACCAGCAGACCGTCTTCGACGTTTTCCCAGATCGTCAGGCCCAATGTGTCACCCGCACGGATCGTGTCAGACCCCAGTGCCGATGCATTTACAAAGTCTTGTGTAAATCCAAGGGCAGGGGACACGGATGCGGCACGGTTCACACGGTCATCGACTGTGATGATAAAGGCGTCGCCGCCATTGGAAACGCTGCCTGCGAAAATTTCACTTTTAGAGGGGCCAGTACGGGGGATCAGGTCACAGGCTGCAACCAAAGTTGCGACTGCACACCACGAATACGAGACGCACCTAGCTCTGTTAACTCACCGCTTATTGGCTCGTAGTCGTAACAAGTTTTTAGGTTCAAATGACCAGCCCACAACACACCAAATTCATTAATG
>JBMZCY010000203.1:0-3887 GCA_049613825.1 Planktomarina sp. | reverse complement strand
ACTGAATTTATGCGGGGGCGCTGCCCCCACGCCCCCGAGGTATTTTTATCAAGAAGAAGGAACGGGGTCGGTTTTAGGCAAGCGGTGTCGGTGTGCGGCTGTTTGTTTTTGGAAAATTTGGGAGAGTTTGATGCCGTTGGAAATGAGTAAAGAGGTGTTCATCACCTGTGCCGTGACTGGATCGGGTGGAACGCAGGATCGCAGCCCGCATGTGCCGCGATCCCCCAAGCAAATCGCAGACAGCGCGATTGCAGCGGCCAAAGCAGGGGCGGCGATTGTGCATTGTCATGTACGTGATCCCGAAACCGGTACGCCAACGCGGGATTTGAAGCTGTACCGCGAAGTCACAGACCGCATTCGGGACAGCGAAGTGGACATGGTGTTGAACCTGACTGCTGGTATGGGCGGTGATATTGTGTTTGGTGGGCCGGATGCTCCGCTGCCAATGGTTGATGGAACTGACATGGTTGGTGCTGCTGAACGTGTCGCCCATGTGGCCGAATGTTTGCCGGAAATTTGTACCCTCGATTGTGGAACGATGAATTTCGCAGAGGCCGATTATGTGATGACCAACACGCCTGGCATGTTGACGGCTATGGGTAAGATGATGACCGCGCTGGGCGTAAAGCCAGAGATTGAGGCTTTTGATACGGGTCATCTTTGGTATGCAAAACAGTTGGTGAAAGACGGTGTTCTGGACAACCCGGCCTTGGTTCAGCTGTGCATGGGGGTGCCATGGGGCGCGCCGAACGATCTGAACACGTTCATGGCTATGGTTAACAATGTGCCGGATGACTGGACGTTTTCTGCGTTCAGTCTGGGTCGTGATCAGATGGCGTATACAGCGGCGGCTGTTCTGGCTGGTGGCAATGTGCGCGTCGGTTTGGAAGATAACCTGTGGCTGGACAAAGGTGTGTTGGCTGAGAATTATCAGCTCGTTGAACGTGCTGGCACCATCATTGAAAATATGGGTGCGCGGGTGATTGGGCCGGCGGCAGTGCGTGAAAAGCTGGGTCTGGTAAAGCAAGCGCCGAAATCGTGAAAACGGTTTTGGTGTATGGGGACAGTAACACCTATGGCTCTGGTCCGGCCCGTGATTTAGATGACAGTTGGCGGCTGGATTATGAGGATCGTTGGGTCACCATTTTGGGCAAGGGCCTTGGGCCGGATGTGCGTGTGATTGACGAAGGGATGCCGGGCAGGACCACCTGTCTGGATGACCCCTTCAGTGGTGAACATTACAACGGTTTGCGGGTGTTGCCTGCGATTTTGTCCAGTCATGCGCCCGTTGATCTGCTGGTTGTGATGTTGGGCACGAATGACATTCAGCATCACTACGGATTTCGCCCGGCGGATGTGGCGCGGGCTTTGGAAAGCTATGTGGACGTGGCCCAAGGGTCAGGCAAAGTACGTGATATTTTGATCCTGTCACCTGCGCCGGTTCTGGGGACGGGCACATATGCGGACAGCTATACTGGTGCGCTACAGCGGCAGGCGGGAATGGCAGATGCGATTGAACAGATGACATTGCGGCGCAAGGTCGGGTTCTTTGATGTCGCAACAGTTGCCAAAGTCAGTCCCATCGACGGTGTGCATTTTGATGCTGAAAACAGCCGTGAAATCGGGGCTGCTATGATTAACGTGGTTAAGGCCGCATTATAAGAAGGATTGGGCCATTGGGTGAACATCGGACAGCGGCCATCATTGGCGGTGGCGTTATTGGCGGCGGTTGGGCTGCGCGGTTTCTGTTAAACGGCTGGGACGTGCGTGTGCATGACCCTGATCCAGAGGCCGAGCGTAAGGTTGGCGAAGTATTGGCCAACGCGCGCAGATCCTACCCGGGACTGTTTGATCGTGGGGTTCCAAAGGAAGGGACACTGACGTTTCACGATACAATGTCTGATGCTGTTGCTGGCGCCGCTTGGATTCAGGAATCCGTGCCGGAACGGTTGGAAATAAAGCAATCCGTATATCAGGCGCTGCAAGCGGCCTGTGACCCTGATGCTGTGATCGGGTCGTCGACATCCGGGTTCAAGCCGTCTGAATTGCAAGGCGCTGCGATGCGACCCGAACAGATCATCGTCTGCCATCCGTTCAATCCTGTGTATCTGCTGCCGTTGGTTGAGGTTGTCGCGACAGACCAGAACGCGGCAGAGTTCGTGGATAAGGCTACGGTGATAATGGAATCCCTTGCCATGCATCCGCTGCGGGTGCGCAAGGAAATAGATGCGCATATTGCGGACCGGTTTCTGGAGGCCGTTTGGCGCGAAGCACTATGGTTGGTCAAAGACGGGATCGCCAGCACGGAAGATATCGACAACGCCATCCGCTATGGCTTTGGCATCCGTTGGGCGCAGATGGGCCTGTTTGAGACCTACCGCGTGGCGGGGGGCGAGGCTGGGATGAAGCACTTTATGGCGCAGTTCGGGCCAGCGTTGCAGTGGCCGTGGACCAAGCTGATGGATGTGCCTGAATTTACGGATGAGTTGGTCGATCTGATCGCAGGGCAGTCGGACGCACAATCGGGGATGCACTCGATCCGTGATCTGGAACGTATTCGCGATAACAATCTGGTCGCTATGATGCGGGCATTGAAAGCGCAAGATTGGGGGGCAGGGGCGTTGTTGAACGCGGCTGAGGCCCCGAAGGTTGAACCGTCCTTGGACAGGTTGGTTGAAACTGTGCGCCGGACGGTGCCTTTGGATTGGACAGATTACAACGGTCACATGAACGAAGCACGCTATTTGCAAGCGTTCGGCGATGCGACGGACCGGTTCATGGAAATTATCGGCTGTGACGCGGAGTATATTGCAACCGGTGGGTCCTACTTCACAGCCGAGACGCATATTCGTCATGTGGACGAAGTACATGCGGGGACGGTCATTCATATCGAGACGTATCTGGCAGTTGCCGAAGGTAAGAAAATGCAGCTGTTCCATCAAATGTGGGACGGTGACCGCTTGCTGGCAACTGGGGAGCATATGCAGATTCATGTTTCACTCGAAACGCGCAAGGCATCGGACCCTGCGCCGCAGATTGCTGAAAAACTTAACGCTATTCGTGCGACCCATGCCGCACTTCCTGATCCGCAAGGTCAGGGTCGCGCGGTGGGGCGTAAATGAAGCGGGTTCTGATCACCGCCGGTGCGTCCGGCATCGGGTTGGCGATGGGACAGGCATTTGATGCGGATGGCTATGATGTTTGGGTGACTGACATTGATATGGCAGCGCTGGATTCTGTGCCGGGCCAATGGAAATGTTCAAAGGTTGACGTGTCGGATGAGGCTGCGATGGCAGATTTGTTCCAACAGATCAAAACAGACTGGGGCGGGTTGGATGCAATCTGTGCAAATGCAGGCATCGCTGGCCCTACGGCGGCAGTCGAGGATGTCGCTTTGTCTGACTGGCAAAGATGTGTGTCTGTAAATCTGGAAGGCGCGTTTCTGACGGCAAAGTACGGGGGACAGATGTTGAAAGCGTCAAAAGGTGCAATCACGCTGACATCCTCAACTGCTGGTATCTACGGATACCCGAACCGTGCACCTTATTCGGCTGCAAAATGGGGGATCATTGGATTGATGAAAACCCTTGCGATGGAATGGGGGCCGATGGGCGTGCGTGCTAATGCAATCTGCCCAGGTGCTGTCGAAGGCCCTCGCATGGACGGCGTGATGGAACGTGAAGCGGCGGCCAAAGGGACAACATCTGAAGCGATTTATGAAGGATACAGCGCAGGCGTGTCGATGCGATCTTTTGTGCGGGCATCTGACATTGCGAACATGGTTGTGTTTCTATCCGGCGACAAAGCGCGAATGGTATCAGGTCAGGTTATCGCTGTGGATGGCCATACGGAAAACCCTGACCCCAAGATCTAAAACCAAAAGGCCG
>JBMZCY010000202.1:0-3894 GCA_049613825.1 Planktomarina sp. | reverse complement strand
TGCAATTGTGGTTCATCTCTTCCACAGTCGCACAACCGGTATACCCCATCGCCGCACGCAGACCACCGACCATTTGGTGAATAACAGTCCCTGCTGGACCTTTGTAAGGCACTTGGCCTTCGATCCCTTCGGGAACCAGCTTGTCACTGGCGGCATCTTTTTGGAAATAGCGATCAGCAGATCCCTGCGCCATTGCCCCCATAGAGCCCATCCCGCGATAGGATTTGTAACTGCGACCTTGATACAAGATCACCTCACCCGGGGATTCGTCTGTGCCAGCAATCATACTGCCAACCATTGCGCAGGATGCCCCCGCAGCGATTGCCTTGGCAAAATCACCGCTGAATTTAATACCACCATCAGCAATCACTGGAATACCGCTTTCGCGACCCGCCCGCGCCGAATCCATAATCGCTGTCAGCTGCGGCACCCCGACACCGGCAACCATACGTGTTGTACAGATTGAGCCCGGCCCGATGCCAACTTTCACCGCATCTGCCCCTGCATCAATCAACGCACGTGTCGCTTCATACGTAGCCACGTTACCTGCTATGACTTGTGTGGTGTTGGACAATTTTTTCACACGTTCCACGGCTTCAGCAACTGTTTGCGAATGTCCGTGCGCAGTGTCGATAACAACCATATCAACGCCCGCATCAATCAGCGCCTCGGCCCGTTCAAATCCCGCGTCCCCTACGGTAGATGCCGCAGCAACTCGCAAACGGCCCAATTGGTCTTTGCAGGCTGAGGGGTTTAGAACGGCTTGTTCCAAATCCTTGATCGTCAACAACCCAGTCAACGCCCCTGCAGCATCCGTCACCAACAATTTTTCAATCCGGCGTTCGGCCATCATGGATTTTGCCGCACTCAGGTCCGCAGGTTCTTGCATGATCGCAAGGTTATCTGACGACATCATTACCCGCACGGGCGTTTTTTCATCGGTTGCAAACCTCATGTCGCGGTTGGTCACGATGCCTACGATCTTTCCATCTTGAACAACCGGAAACCCCGTGACCCGATACCGTTCTTGCAGGGCTTTTGCATCTGCCAAGGTTTGACCTGGCGTCAAGGTAATCGGGTTGTACACAATCCCCGATTCAAACCTCTTTACACGTCTGATCTGACGGGCCTGTTCTTCGATGTCTAAGTTTCGATGAACGACACCCATGCCACCCGACTGTGCCATGGCAATAGCCATGCGCGCTTCGGTCACTGTATCCATAGCGGATGACAAAAGTGGGATGTTCAGATCAATTGATTTGGTCACCTTGGTGCGCGTGTCCGCAGTAGACGGCATCACGCTCGATGCCCCTGGAACCAGCAAAACATCATCAAAGGTCAGCGCCTCACGAATCTCCATCGGTATACTCCTGATTGAGGGGGTCGTTTGACAATTTCCTATCGCATGGATGCCGCAGGTGCGAAAGGGGCAGCGGTTCATAAACACTATGACGGATTTAGACCATTTCGGACGCTAATTCGCATTTCTGAATTTCAGCACTTTGGTATTCTAACCGAAAGCAATGGGAACAGAATATGGCTGACAAACATCTAGTGGTTTTCACCCCATCCGGCAAACGCGGAACATTCGAGGCAGGAACCCCCGTTCTGACCGCCGCGCGGCAATTGGGAGTCGATCTGGATTCTGTCTGCGGTGGCCGCGGGATTTGTTCGAAATGCCAGATCACGCCCAGCTATGGTGAATTTCCAAAGCATGGCGTGACTGCCGAAGAAGGTGCGTTGTCCGAATGGAACAGCGTCGAACAACGCTACAAAGACAAACGCGGCCTGATAGACGGGCGCCGTTTGGGATGCCAAGCGACGGTGCAATCCGACATCGTGATCGACGTGCCGCCAGAAAGTCAAGTTCACAAACAAGTTGTGCGCAAAGCCGCCAGTGACCGTGTGATGACCATGGCCCCTGCAACGAAACTGTATTTTGTGCACGTACAAGAACCTGACATGCATGAACCATCCGGTGATCTGGAACGATTGGCCAAGTCGTTGAAAGCCGAATGGGATATCCCTGCTGTCACCGCAAATCTGATCGTCATGCGCAAATTGCAAAAGGCGCTGCGTAAAGGCGAATGGGAAGTCACCGTGGCGGTGCACAAAGGCCACAATGATCGCGTAGCCAAAGTGTTAGACGTCTGGCCCGGTTATTATGATGGCGGCCTGTATGGTTTGGCCATCGACCTTGGGTCGACCACCATCGCGGCCCACCTGTGTGACTTGCGCGACGGGTCTGTCCTGTCATCCTCCGGTGTGATGAACCCACAAATCCGCTTTGGCGAAGATTTGATGAGCCGCGTGTCCTACGCCATGATGAACCCCGGCGGTGATGTGGAAATGACCCAAGCCGTACGCGAAGCGATCAATGGCCTGACCCAGACTATCGCCACGGAAGCTTTGGTTGACCCCAGCCTGATTTTCGAGACTGTGTTTGTTTGTAACCCCGTCATGCATCACCTGTTGCTGGGCATTGATCCCGTGGAACTGGGACAAGCGCCATTTGCATTGGCGACGTCCGAATCCATGTCCCTCGACGCAAGCGAACTGGACCTGACCGCGATGAGTGAAAACGCACGCGTGTTCCTGTTACCTTGCATCGCGGGCCATGTCGGTGCTGATGCCGCAGCGGTGGCCTTGTCCGAAGAACCTGGAAATTCCGAAGACTTGGTCTTGATCGTTGACGTTGGCACAAACGCGGAAATCCTGCTGGGCAACAAAGAACGTGTCCTTGCCTGTTCATCCCCTACTGGCCCTGCATTCGAAGGCGCACAAATCAGTTCCGGCCAGCGGGCTGCCAATGGCGCCATCGAACGGCTGGAAATTGATTCTGTCACCAAAGAACCCCGGTTCCGCGTGATCGGCAGTGACCTTTGGTCCGACGAAGACGGCTTCGCCGCCGCGACCGCCCAATCCGGCATCACAGGCATCTGCGGATCCGGTATAATCGAAGCTGTGGCAGAAATGCGCATGGCAGGCCTTGTCGATCCATCAGGCCTAATCGGGTCGGCTGAACAAACAGGTACCGAACGATCAGTCCCCGAAGGCCGCACCCATGCTTATGTAATTCATGATGCATCGGCAACAGGCGGCCCAAAAATCACTGTCACCCAAGGCGACATTCGCGCCATTCAGCTGGCGAAATCTGCGCTGTATGCTGGGTCACGACTTTTGATGGATGAAATGAACGTCGACACAGTTGATCGCGTGGTGCTGGCCGGCGCATTCGGTGCACATATTTCAACCAAACACGCGATGGTTTTGGGAATGATTCCTGATGCACCTTTGAACAAAGTCAGCAGTGCAGGAAACGCCGCGGGAACAGGGGCACGCATTGCGTTGTGCAGTATCAAGTCCCGCGCAGGGATTGAGAAAACTGTGGGCGAGATCAACAAGATCGAAACTGCGATTGAACCTAAATTTCAAGATCACTTCGTCGCCGCAAATGCAATTCCCCATGCCATTGACCCATTCCCTGAACTGTCGAAAGTGGTCACGTTGCCTGCTGTGAACTTCAACAAAAATGCAAGCGAAGGCAGCGGCCGACGGCGGCGCAAACGGAGTTGAATCCCCGTTGACGTTCCCACATGGGGGTCGTATCTGACGATCAGAGGCGGGTATGGTGAAAAGGTATCACGCGAGCTTCCCAAGCTTAAGTTACGGGTTCAATTCCCGTTACCCGCTCCAAAGCTTCATTCACCCCCCAGAAATATAAGCATTATTCATTTATTTCCCCCTATTATAGTTATATAATGCAGCTTAGGCCCTGGTATGGTCCTATGAGTTGAAGGGGTGTGTTGTGTCAGAAGCTTTACCTGTTGAAGAGATCGGGATCTCAAGCAAGACCCCGGATGGCAAACGCATCTATCCAATTTGGTTTCAAGA
>JBMZCY010000201.1:0-3920 GCA_049613825.1 Planktomarina sp. | reverse complement strand
TGATCTGTTCACCTGTGGAGACTGTGCCACCGTTGGACCGGACGTCTTTAGCGAAATTCTGGATCAACAGATCGGTGTCAATATCCCAAGCTTCGGCATGGTGGGCGGCCATGGTGACAGTGGATGTGTCGAGGATCGGGATGATAGATTGTGCTTCCGACGGTGTCATATCGTGCAGGGACATGACGGTTTTGTCTGTCGCAAAAGCGCTTTCTTCACCTGCCTTCCCGATCAGCATCAATCCACGTGGGGACAGGACGCCGCCATTGGTGTTGAAGTGATAATCTTTGGAGGCACGGTTCAGGGCGACAGTCGTGGGTTTGCCATAGGTTTCTTCGAACAACGCCGCAGACCGGCCAGAGGAATGGTAGGCAAGGTGGTTTTCAGTCTCAGCCACCATGGTCGATCCTAGTGCGGACACACGCGCTGCGGCGCTGATACCAGCGATCCCCCCACCGATGATAAGAAAGTCGATCATTGTTCTTCGATCCTGTCTGTTGCGGGCGCCGGAGTGGGCGAGAGTTTCGTGATTGCGGTACGTTGGTCCGCTGTGAGCACAAGATCAAAGGCGGCGATGGATGGGGTCAGTTGATCCATATTCTTAGCTGAAATGATGGGTCTGCAACCGTGTCCCTTTGCCCATGCCACGGCAAGGGTAGCGGGATGTTGGGCACAGGTGACTGCGACATCTGATAGTGCTGCGGCCGTGTGTTGCATCCAGTCCAACCCATAGCGTTTTGCATAGCGGGGGTCAGCCGTCAGGCGGCCTGTTCCGCCCGCAGTATATTTTCCAGTCAGTAGACCGCTCCCCAATGGGGAATAGGGGATGATCGCAATGCTTTGATCCTGTGCCATTGGGATCAACTCAACCTCGGCTTGTCGTTTGATCAGGGAATACATTGGTTGCAACACGTCGATCTGAGTGCCCAGTTTGGCGCAGACAGCTTGGGCTTTCATCACTTGCCATGCGGCAAAGTTCGAGGCGCCGATGTGTTTGATTTTTCCCTGCTGTTGCAGTGTGGCCAATGTTTCGAGCTGCGGTTCCAACGGATCATTATTCCAGCGGTGCAGATATAGAATATCGACGTAATCCGTTTGCAGGCGTTGCAGGGAAATGTTGAATTCCGAAAGCAACGTTTCTGGAGCCGCACCGTTACCATAACCGATCTTGGTTGCAATCGTCAGCTGATCCCGTTTGTCTTGTGACAGTTGCCCAAGGATCGTTTCAGACGCGCCGCCTGTGTACAGATGTGCGGTGTCAAAATGCGTCAAGCCCCGGTCCAGACACACATTGAACATCGCGTCCGCGTCGCTGAACGACGCACCGTCGCCCCATTGCATTGTGCCATAGGTGAGGGCGGGAAGGGTTTGAGTCAGATCATTCATAGCCCGACCTTAGTCAAGTTCGAGGGCGGGGCCAGTGGGTTTATTTGGGGATGATCGCTTCGGCCTCAAATTCGACCAGCCAGTCGGGGTCGATGAAACCGACGACACGCATGGTAGTGCAGGCGGGGCGTATGTTGTCAAAGACTTCGCCATGGGCTTTGGCTGCTTGATCAAAGTCGGCCATGCCTGTCAACAGGATGCGGGTTTTGACCACGTCGTTCATGCTGGCGCCTGCGTCTTCTAATGCCGCTTTGATGATTTCGAGACAACGGACGGCCTGACTATAAACATCGCCGCCGACCGTTTTCCCGTCCACGCCAATGGGGGCCGTGCCTGCAACGCAGACATGGTTGCCAACTCGTACCGCGCGTGAAAAGCCGATGATGGGTTCAAGGTATGAGCCGGAGGAGACATTGGTGCGCATAGGGGGCCTTTGTTTTTATGTATAGCGTAGGGGGGACATTTAAGTACGGAACTAGGCATCACCTTTCAACAGGGATAATCAATCATTGAAAAAGTCTACACAATGCATTTGGTAGGTTTCTTGCTTACGCGCTGTAAAACGATGCGAGAATTCATCATAAAAATCCAAGCAGGCTTGTCGGCTGCGATGTGCATAAACAAGGATCGGTGGCAACGGTTCTGTATCTGGCGTTGCCATTGTTTGTTTGAAAGCCCCCAAATAGCTGATGAAATACCAGTAGTTTGAGGTATGGGCTAACATCGAAATCCCCGCAGCCTCTGTATCACGGATAAATGCCGCGTTGAGTTGGCTCAAAGTGTTCGGATCAAATTCTGAATCAGTTAGGGTTCTTATATGCTGGGCAACCAGCGGTTCTAACAGCGTATTGAAGCGTGTAATTTTTGCTTCTTGTTCTGCTTTGTATTGTTGATATTCGGCGTCGGCTTTCCGGTCTTCAATGTAGCCATAACTGGCAAGGCTAATTCCAGCGACGATTGGACCCAAAATTAGAAATAGTAAAAACAAGCGAACAGCTTTTTTGTGCCAAAATACGGATAGTAAAGCAACGACACACAAGTAGGCTAAGACACACATACCTATGGCCAAAAATGCGCCGAACAAGATGGACGACACCTCACCTTGGCCGGGGCCGCCAGCCCAAACGGCCAACATCAGCCCCAGAATGACAACAGCAATTGAGATCGTAACGATTGTTCCTAAATTCATCTTCATTTTGTAAGGGTTCCTGAATTTATGAAGCTATTATGATCAGCGCAGTGTTCTAGATGAATATTGCTATCCAAGAATCCAACCTAACGTCGATGCGAAATGACGGCTGTTCGTAACAGGGGATGGCCAGAATATAAAAAGCCCGCGTCATCAATGTGACACGGGCTTTCTCTCATTCTGTCAAATCCAGAACTTAGTTCGGGATGTCGCCTTCGATGCCTTCAACGTAGAAGTTCATGCCGACCAGTGGGTTGTCGCCGGAAAAATCTTCTGCTGTTTCGCCATCAACCAACCAGACGGACCCGTCTTGCTTATTGATCGGGCCAGTGAACGGTTTGTAATCACCGGATGCGATATCTGCGATCATTTGGTTCGCTTCTGCCTGCACGTCAGCCGGGATTTTGTCGGAAAATGGTGCGAATGCAACCATGCCCTGCTCGATCCCGTCCCAAGTGTCTGTGCTGGTCCATGTGCCGTCTGCAACAGCTTTGACTTGCTGGATGTAGTAAGGTGCCCAGTCGTCGATGATTGCTGTCAGCTGTGCGTTTGGACCGAATGCGGATTGGTCGGATGCTTGACCGAATGCCAGGATGCCAGCTTCTTCCGCTTTGCCCATTGGCGCTGTGGAATCTGTGTGCTGCATCAGAACGTCGACGCCTTGGTCGATCAGGGCTTGTGCCGCGTCAGCTTCTTTGGCCGGGTCGAACCATGTGAAGACCCATACGACTTTCATTTCAACGTCAGGGTTTACTGCTTTTGCGTGCAGGTAGGCAGAGTTAATGCCGCGCAGAACTTCCGGGATTGGGAAGGATGCGATGTAGCCGATTTTGTTGGTTTCGGTCATTTTACCCGCGATGTGGCCGATGACTGCGCGACCTTCGTAGAAACGTGCGCCGTATGTGGATACGTTGTCTGCGCGTTTGTAACCGGTTGCGTGCTCGAATCGCACATTCGGGAATTTCGCCGCGACGTTAATGGTCGGATCCATGTAACCGAAGGACGTCGTGAAGATCACGTCGTGGCCGGACAGCGCCATTTGTGTCATCACGCGTTCTGCATCTGCACCTTCTGGCACGGATTCAACGAATGTTGTTTCAACGTCGTCGCCCAGTGCTTCTTCGACAGCAACGCGGCCTGCGTTGTGTTCATAGGACCAGCCGAAGTCGCCGATAGGGCCAACGTAGATGAAGCCTGCTTTGACAGGTTCCGCTGTGGCCCCGGTGGCCAACAATGCGGTCAGGGCTGCGCCCCCCAGAATGGATTTAATGTTCATAGTGTAAAAACCCCCAAGGTTTTAGTAAGCGCGGCCCTTAACGGGTCGCATGGAATATTCGACCCAGTG
>JBMZCY010000200.1:0-3922 GCA_049613825.1 Planktomarina sp. | reverse complement strand
TTGCAAGAAACGGCGAACCCTGGTGTTAAGTTTGTTTTGGATAATCAGGCGACCAAATCAGACGCCGATATCGATCCCACATTGCTGGGGCAAGCTTTCACAAATTTGCTTAAGAACGCGGTGGAAGCCATTGAAACTAAACAAGGACCTGCCCCTGACGAAGTCCGCGTTACGATATCGGATTCAGATCGACGGTTCCATATCACAATCGCCGACAATGGCATCGGCCTGCCAGAAGATCGCGCAAAATTGTTCGAACCTTATGTGACCCACCGGGACGGTGGAACCGGTCTGGGCCTGCCGATTGTTATGAAGATTATCGAGGACCACGGCGGCAGCCTGTCCTTGGAAGATGCGCCTGTGTTTGGACCGGACCAGAAACCGGGTGCCATGGCGTCCATTGTTCTGCCCAAAGCGGCAGATCAAAGTGAATTAAAATTAAAGAGTGAGAAGGAAGTACGTTATGGGTGATATCCTGATTGTTGATGACGAAATGGACATTCGCAGTCTGATTTCAGATATTTTGATTGATGAAGGGTATCCGACGCGCATGGCGGGAACTTCGGACGATGCGATGTCCGAAATTTCGAAAAGCAAACCCGCGTTGATGATTTTGGACATCTGGCTGAAAGACAGCACGATGGACGGAATTGACATCCTGAAAGCGGTAAAACGGGACAACCCCGATGTGCCAGTGGTTATTATCTCGGGTCATGGAAATGTTGAAATAGCGGTCGCTGCAATCAAGCAGGGTGCGTATGATTTCATCGAAAAACCGTTTAACATCGACCAGTTGCTGGTTGTTATCAAACGCGCGATGGAAACATCAAAGCTGCGCAGTGAAAATACGACCCTGAAACGATCCTCGGCCAAGATTCCCGAATTGTTGGGACAATCGAGTGTATTCAAAGGGTTGCGTAGTCAGCTGGACAAAGTCACAAAATCCAATGGACGTGTTCTGCTGACCGGACCATCCGGCGCAGGGAAAGAGCTTGCGGCACATTACATCCACGCCCTTAGTAATCGTGCAGATTCTGATTTTGTAACTGTGAACTGTGCCACATTGCGTGCAGATACGATGGACGAAACATTATTCGGAAAAATGTCAGATGGTGCGCAATCAGCGGGTTTGTTGCAAAAGGCTGACGGCGGCATTCTGTTTCTAGACGAAATTGGAGAATTGCCTGCTGATACACAATCAAAGCTGTTGCGCGTTTTGGTCGATCAATCGTTCCAGCCGGTTGGATCATCCACCCAGATCAAAGTTGATTTCCGTGTGATCAGCGCGACGACAAAAAACCTACAGGTCGAAATTGCCGAAGGCAGGTTCCGTGAGGAGTTGTTTCACCGTTTGAATGTCGTACCAATCGAAGTTCCCGGCCTGCAAGAACGCCGTGAAGACATCCCGGTTCTGGCGCAGCATTTCTTGTCCGTAATGCACAGTGATCAAGGTTTGCCGTCGCGTGCATTGTCAGAAGATTCAATCGCGATGGTACAATCGATGGTCTGGCCCGGAAATGTCCGCCAGTTACGCAATGTGATGGAAAGGGTGTTGATCCTTGGGCAATCGGATGGGGATATCGAACCTGAAGAACTGCCGACAAACGACGCGCCGCCAAACAGTCTGGACGGTCGGATCGTTTTGTCCGGCGCCTTGGCATCACTGTCCTTGCGCGAAGCACGGGAATTGTTTGAACGTGAATATCTGCTGACCCAGATCAACCGGTTTGGTGGCAATATCAGCCGCACCGCCAGCTTTGTCGGGATGGAACGATCTGCATTGCACCGGAAACTGAAATCCCTTGGCGTGATTACATCATCACGCAGCGGTGGGCGTGTGGCCCGGGTCGAAGGCGATGAGACCGCGTAATTGACGGGCCCGTACTTTTCTGTGACATTTTGCGCCTGCGTGATATGCGGCGACTGACATCAAAGGGGCGGGTCCCATGAAAGTGATTATTTGCGGTGCAGGGCAGGTAGGTTGGCAAATCGCCCGCCACCTGTCCAACGAACGCAACGATGTGACTGTTGTCGACAACAACCCCGCATTGGTGGCGCGTGCGACGGATACGTTGGATGTTCAAGGTATAGCTGGTTTTGCCAGCTATCCCGATGTTCTGGCCAAAGCCGGTGCGGAGGAGGCAGAGATGATCATCGCCGCCACCCATTCCGATGAAGTGAACATGGTGACCTGTCAGGTGGCCCATTCCGTCTTTGCCATCCCGCGCAAAATCGCACGTTTGCGGTCGCAAAGCTATCTGGATGCGATTTATTCGGACCTTTATCGCCGCGATCACTTGCCAATTGATGTGGTGATCAGCCCCGAAAAAGAAGTGGCCGAAGCTGCCTTGCGCCGCTTGCAAACTCCGTCAGCGTTTGAGACTGAATTTTTCCTTGGCGGTGGGGCACAATTGATCGGGATTTCGGTGGATGATGATTGTCCGGTTGTAAATACGCCTCTGCGTCAACTGACGGACCTTTTTTCGACTTTACGGGTTACTGTTGTTGCCATCCGCCGTGATGAAAACCTGTTTGCACCAGAAGCCAAGGATCAGATTTTCGTAGGCGATGCCTGTTATGTGTTTGCTCACAAAGACGATACAAACCGTGTGCTGGAAGTGTTCGGCAAAAAGAATGAACGACAAGAACGTGTGACGATCATCGGTGGTGGTAACGTCGGTTTGGCCGTTGCAGAAAACCTTGAAAAGCGCGGTGACCGTATCCGCGCCAAAGTTATCGAACGCAACCGTTCCTGCGCCGAACGCGCAGCCGAAGCTTTGGAAAAAACCGTTGTGCTTCACGGTGACGGCATGGACGTTAATTTGCTGGAGGAGGCTCAGATCAGACGCACCGACGCTGTTCTGGCCGTGACAGACGATGACAAAACCAATGTCCTTGCGGCGGTTCGTGCAAAGGCGTTGGGCTGTAAGATGGCCGTTTGTTTGATCAATGATCCGACTTTGGTGCCGCTGCTGGCAGATCTTGATATTGATGCACATATCAATCCACGCTCGACCACAGTATCTTCAATCCTGCGCCATATCCGTTTGGGTCGTGTCAAAGGCGTTTATTCAATTGGTGATGCCCAAGCTGAAATCATTGAGGCGACGGTGCTGTCAACATCATCGATCGCAGGCAAGGAACTGCGTGATATCGATTGGCCAGAAGGGGTCTTGGTCGGTGCAGTACGCAAAGGCACCGAAATTATCCGCCCGCGCGGCAGCACGCGTATTGATGATGGGGATGGCGTTGCGATATTTGCATTGTCGGAAGATGTGGAACAAGTTGAACGCATGCTGCAAGTTTCCGTAGATTTTTTCTAATACCCATGGCTGTGGTCGTTCAAATGTCGTTTGCTCTGTTGTCGACGACAGCATTTTGTCTGGCGATGCTGGTGCCGTCGGCTTATGCATTTGTCGCAGGTGACGCCCTTTCGGGGCGCACGTTTTTGTACGGTGCCATTTTGGGTGTTGGGCTCTGTGCAGCTATTGGCGTGGCGACCCTAAACCAAAACCCCGCAGAAAACAGACGTGCGTTGCTTTTAACATTGCTATTCGTCTTTGGGGGCCTGCCGCTTGGGCTGGCAATTCCCGTGGTCGAGATTTTGCGGACGACGACGCTTTTTCACGCATACCTCGACATGGTTTCGGCAATTACGACGACCGCCTTACCAATTTATGACTTAGATCGTTTGCCGGATGCCGTCATCTTGTGGCGGTCGATCGTCGCATGGATGGGGGGATTCTACATCTGGACCGCCGCACTGGTTATTTTTCTGCCCCTTCGTCTGGGCGGGTTTGAGACGCTGTCGAATGATCATCGCTATATCGGACCAAACGACGCCCGCCGCGCCAAAGAAAATACCCTGTCGCATCGGTTTGTGCGTGAAACGCGTGCGATATTCCCAGTTTACAGTAGCCTA
>JBMZCY010000199.1:3733-3954 GCA_049613825.1 Planktomarina sp. | reverse complement strand
CGAATCCTACGATGATCGGCAGATCGGTTGCGGCTTTGATCCGTGCGACTTCGGGGGCTACATCTGCAGGTTCTGGCGCGGCGGCACCGGTGATACCCGTGATCGAGACATAATAGACGAAACCAGATGTATTCTGCAGTACCTTCGGCAGCCGTTTGTTGTCTGTCGTCGGCGTCGCCAAGCGGATAAAGTTCAGGCCTGCATTCTGGGCAGGGATACAC
>JBMZCY010000199.1:0-3723 GCA_049613825.1 Planktomarina sp. | reverse complement strand
CATCTTCCTCTGGCGGCAGATCCACGACGATCAGACCGTCAACCCCAGCGGTCTTTGCATCGACCAGAAACTTGTCCACGCCATGCGAATAGATCGGGTTGTAGTATCCCATCAAAACAATCGGCGTTGTATCATCGTCTTCCCGAAATGCCGCAGCCATTGCCAGCGTCTTGTTCAAAGACATGCCATGCGCCAATGCGCGTTGGCCCGCCAACTGAATGGTTTCGCCATCGGCCATAGGATCGGTGAACGGCAGGCCCAGCTCGATAATATCGACACCTGCAGCAGGCATGCCCTTCATCACGGCCAATGATTTTTCTTCGTCGGGGTCCCCTGCCATCATATAAGTGACAAAGGCCTTTTTACCGGCGGCTTTCAGTTCAGCGAATTTCGCATCAATCCGTGTCATATCGGGTCCCCAAATCTGTTAAGGCAGATATGCAGGGGAACGCAGCAATCCGCAAGCCACTAGGGCGCAGGTGGTGTTCCATCAAACAAGCCATCGCGCACATCCGTTTCCAAACGCAGCGCCAATGCCTTGCGATTGGTGAAGTCGGCCACCGAAACTGGCGGATGGTATTCTACGACTGCTTTACCATGACGCCGCGCCGCCAATGCCTTTAACAGATGCGGTGCCAAATCAGTTTCACCCCACCAGGCGTAATAGCGCGGATCTTCGCCTTCTGGCGCATAATAGCTGACGGTGATCGGTTGCACTTGCATATCTGCACGCAGACCTTCGGCAAGAAACGATTGGAACAAGGTCGGCTTAAACGGCAACACCCGCTGACCATCCGTCGATGTGCCTTCGGGAAAGAATAGCAAACGATGGCCCAGTTTCAAGCGCGTTTCCATGGCTTTGGTTTGCGCCACAGCCTCGGCACGGTCACGTTTCACAAACATCGTGCCTGTCGCACGGGCCAACCATCCAATGCCGGGCCAGCCTGCAACTTCTTCCTTCGCAACAAAGTAAATCCGGTCGCGGGCATTCAGCGAAATAATATCAACCCAAGACGCATGGTTCGCCACAGCCGCCCCCATGTCGCGCATCGGCGTGCCACGCACCTGCAACTTCATCCCCAGAATAACGAACACAGACTGGCACACAAACTGAGTAATATACGGCGTCCAAGGGCGGCGCTTGCCATACAATGGGGCCTCGACCAAACGCAGCAGAAGCAAGGTCAGCAAACAGGTCGCGAGCAAAACAAACACGATGATTCCGCGGACAATAACCCGTAGCCACCCCATGATCCCGATTGGGCCGATGGGCGGTTCGTCTTCGGACATCCAAGTTGGATCGTTCATGTCTTTGCCCGTTTCTCAAAATAAGCGCGGTGTTTGGCGTTCATGGTTTCCGTGTCCATAATCAAGCAAACATCCGTGGTGTTGAATGCATGGTCGATGAAGGCACCTTCTCCGACAAAGCCGCCCAATCGCAAGTAAGCTTTGATCAAAGACGGAGTTTGCACCATAGCCGCTTTGCGGTCGATTTCTTCAGGGGGCAGTACATCCATCCGATGCGCGTGTTCAGTTTTCGCGGTGACCCGCAGGTCTGGTGACGCCAGATGGTTCTGATGCAGATACGACAAAGGTTGCGCCAGTGCCTGCACATCAGTGCCATGAAAACTGGCCACGCCAAACATCACTTCAATCCCGCACCACGCGACATAATCCGCCAGACCGTTCCACAGGTGAAACATCGCAGTGCCGCCGCGATAGTCTGGATGAACGCAGGACCGACCCAGTTCCAACACCCGCCTGCCAGACGCCTTCAAAACCGACAAGTCATATTCATCTTCGGAATAATAACGCCCGATGGCAGGCATCTTGTCACTGGGCAACAGACGGTACACGCCCACGACCGGATCGCCGTCGCGGGCATGGTCCAGCAGCAGCAAATGGTCAAAGAACGGATCAAACGCATCCTGTTCGATCTTGCGGGTGTGATCGACCATCGGACCATCACCGCCCAGTTCGGTGACAAACACATCATACCTCAACCGCTGTGCCATTTCGATTTCGGCGTCGTTCTGTGCAAGACGCACTTCGAAGGAAGGGGATGGTTTTGTCATGGGCGTGGTTTAAGCAGGTCGGGGCGGCTTGGCAAACCCGGATTAACGTCTCTTAATTCGTTAACGCGAAATTAACTATGATTGGTGTTATGTATCAAAAACGGGAACCAATAAAATGCGCTGGCTGTCGATCACCACTTTGCCTGTTTCAGGAAAATTGACAGTGACCCGTCCCCCGATGTTAGATTGCACTTGCCCCGTACCCCAATCGGGTTGCGTCGGGTGTATGACCCGCTGTCCGGGTTCCAACAATGCGTTCAGATCATCCATTCCATTTGTCCTTTCAGGGAACTGCCACCTATGACTCAGCATCATTCCACCCGCCTGACATCGCGGTTTTGTCACGATATGGCAAACCCTTTGGGCGCGATTGGCAACGGGTTGGAACTGCTGTCCATGTCCGGTCTGCCCCCCAGCCCCGAACTGGCCCTGATCGAAGAAAGCCTGACACAGGCGAAAGCAACCTTGCAACGCTTCCGCTTCGCCTTCGGCAATGCGACGGATGGGGATGCTGATGCGCAGCATATGGCGAAATTTCAGAAGGTGTTTCGGGACTCGGCCCCTAGAATTGACCTGTCCACGCCAGACCTCAACATCAATGCATTACAAGCAAAGCTATACTGCCTGATCGCAATGTGCCTTGAAAACAGCCTGCCTGTGGGGGGCATGATCGACGTATCCAAATCCGGCGATGGTGTCCTGTTCAAGGCCACAGGCCGTTTGGTCAAATTCGACCCTGACCTATGGACCGCCATATCCGCACCCGACCAAGCTGATGCCGAAATTCCCCCTGCCCGCCTGCATTTTGTGATCGCAGGCATGACAGTGCAAGATCTGGGTGGCAGCGTGACCGTTCAAGCCGACGATGACATGATCGAAGTATCCGTACAGGCCTAAGCCCGCACGGTTCCGTTCCCACGCACCAGATATTTGAAACTGGTCAATTGTTCTGCTCCGACAGGTCCGCGCGCGTGCATCTTGCCCGTCGCGATACCAATCTCAGCGCCCATTCCAAACTCGCCCCCATCCGCGAACTGAGTAGATGCATTGTGCATCAGGATCGCGGAATCGAGGCGTTCAAAAAAGCGGTCCACAGGGGTCTGTGCCTCGGCGATGATACAATCGGTGTGGTTCGATCCATACTGGCGGATATGCGCTATGGCACCGTCCACATCATCAACCACCTTGGCCGCAATTTCCATATCAAGGTATTCTTTACCCCAATCATCCGCCGTCGCCGCGACTGATCCATCGAGGCCCTCGGCGTGAACCGTCACACCCAAATCCTTCAACGCATTCACCAACGCCTGCCCCAATGGCAGCGCATCTTTATGGATCAACAGACATTCCGCAGCGCCACAGATACCAGTCCGCCGGGTTTTGGCGTTAATCACAATATCCATCGCCTTTTGCGCATCAGCCGTTGGATCAATATAGATATGCACGATGCCTTCCAAATGGGCGAACACAGGCACCCGGGCTTCACGTTGAACAAGGCCAACCAGACCTTTGCCCCCTCGGGGCACGATCACGTCGATATAGTCGGTTGCCGCCAGCATCTCGCCCACAAAGGCACGGTCGCGGGTCGGGGCCATTTGAATGGCATCGGCGGGCAGGTTCGCGCCCTTCAGGCCATCAACCAAGCAGG
>JBMZCY010000198.1:0-3993 GCA_049613825.1 Planktomarina sp. | reverse complement strand
GGGCCTTGCTGGACGACATCCCGGCCTGCGCCATAACACTAACCCTTTAAAGGAGACCCCGATGTCGATTACAGCTGAAGAAAAAGCACGCTTGATGAAAGAATTCGCCATCAAAGAAGGCGATACAGGTTCACCAGAAGTGCAAGTTGCGATCTTGTCATCGCGCATTGCAACCCTGACAGAACACTTCAAGACACACAAAAAAGACAACCACGGTCGCCGCGGTCTGTTGAAAATGGTCGCATTGCGCCGGAAGCTGCTGGATTACGCACGCAGCAAAGACGAAGCACGTTACCAAGACCTGATCAAACGTTTGGGCCTGCGTCGCTAAGACCAACCCTATCGTTACTGGAATACAACGAAACGCAGTCCTTCGGGGCTGCGTTTTTTGTTGGATGCCCCAACAAGACATTCCGAAATGTCTTGGCAAAGCGTTTTCGAAAACGCTTGTCCCCATGCCCCAACAGGTCCACTGCTGAACCTATGCCCCATACCCCACAACCCGCCCGTGCGTTTATCCCGATGATGGCTTTGATGATGTCCATGGTGGCCCTTGCCATTGACATTATGCTGCCCGCCTTTCCCGCAATCCGTGCGGATTTGGGTGTGGTTGATCCGGCGGATGTGCAACTGGTGCTGACAGTTCTGTTTCTGGGGTTTGCGTTCAGCCAGCTGATTGTTGGCCCGCTGTCCGACACGTATGGCCGCCGTCCGGTCATCTTTATAACCTTCGGTTTGGTGGTAATGGGCGGGCTGCTGTCGGCCCTCGCCACGTCGTTCGAGATGCTGTTGGTGGGCCGTTTTCTGCAAGGCGTCGGCATTGCAGGCCCCCGCATTCTGGCCAACGCAATCATCCGCGATCTGTTCGACGGCCGTGGTATGGCACGGGTCATGTCGACGATTATGATGACCTTCATCATGGTGCCTGTTCTGGCCCCCTTGGTGGGTCAAAGCATTGAAATCGCAGCAGGTTGGCGGGCAATTTTCGCGTTCTTGATCATCATGGCACTCATTTCGTGTACTTGGTATGGCCTGTCGCAGGCCGAGACTCTCGCCCCCGAGAACCGTCGCCCGTTTTCCATCGGCATGATCGCACGCGGCATTGCCGAGGTGTTCCGCACCCGCCCCGCCATCGGCTACACCATCACAAACGGCATGATGTTTGGTCCATTCCTGGCCTATCTGTCCACAACCCAAGCGATCTATCAGGACATCTATAAGGTCGGAACTATGTTCCCGCTATATTTCGCATTGGGCGCAGGCACGATCGGCATCGCATCGTTTGTGAACGCGAAACTGGTCGAACGATTGGGTATGTTGATCCTTGCCCGTAAAGCGTTTGCATTTGCATTTGGCGCGATCGGCCTGTTCTGCATATGGTGCCTGTTGTCCGGTGGCATTCCACCCATGTGGACCTTTGTCGGCTTTGTGATGATCGTGTTCTTCTGCATTGGCCTGAATTTCGGCAACATCACCGCATTGGCGATGGAACCGCTGGGCCATATGGCGGGCATGGGCGCTGCGGTGTTCGGGTGTGCGTCGACGCTGATTTCCCTTCCCATCGCGTGGGGCATCGGGCAGGCCTATGCAGACACCGTCACCCCGCTGGCGTTCGGGTTTTTGATCGCAGCGGGGTTGGCGCTTGTCAGCTTTGAATGGGCTGCCCGCGCACGTTAAGATCGCCTGCGCGCGTCATACCGTTCCATCATTCCTGCAAAATCAGCCGCCGTCATACCGTCCGTCAACGCTTGGCGCAAACGATCTGCTTGCGACATGGGGGCCATCCCCCCAACAGGTGGATCAAGGTCAAGGTTCGTCGGGAAAGGATACCCTTCAGCACTGGCAGCGATCACCAGATCAAGGTCATGGGCATCCATTTGCCCCTTCACCAATTCAGGATACAGGGCCACTGACATCTTGGTCCGGTCCACCGTTTCAATCGACCGACCAAAGCCGGATCCGACCTGCAATAAATTCCCAAACCGGTAAATATCGCGGGTCGTGTTGTTCCCCGCGCCGTGCATCACGGCGGGATTGAAGAACAGCAGATCGCCTTTTTCCATCGGCAGTTGGACGTGGTGGCCTGCGAACACCTGCTGGAATTCAGGCCGTTCAAAGGCCAGATACCCTTCTGCACATAACTGCGAATACGGCAGCAACATTGTGGGGCCTGATTCAATCGGCATATCCCGATGCACAATCGCCCCTTGCAGGGTCAAAGCAGGCGAAAGGGCATGGATATGCGCGGGATATTTCGCGGCCTGTACCGACGACATAAACCCCAAATGATAATCCCGATGCGCCGTTTGCGCCGTCCCACCGGGGTTCACCCGGTTCACTTGTGCAGTGATCTGATACCCTGCGCCCAACCATGCGGCAGAGGGCAAAGCGATCCCGTCACATGCATAATACGCAGCAAAATTCGCGGGATCGGCAACGCAATGTTTTTCGGCCGCGTTCCAAACTCGGTCGTTGCTGCCAGGTTTGGCGAAGTGGTCACCAGTTGCAGCACCTGCAGCGTTTTGTGCATCGATCATCTGTTCGAACACTTCCGTGGCACGGTCGATGACGTCTGGTTTGTTCAAGCCGTTCTTGATGACAATAATGCCGGGACCATGACCGAAACTGCGAATGAACTCGGATTTCAGCGCATGGGCCTGTTGCGGGGTGCGAGCCATATCGCGGACCAAGCCGCCATCGTAGATGGGGATGCTCTTTTGGATACTTGCGGCCAGCGGATAATCCGCTGCTTTAGTTTCCGTTGAGACCAGCGTTTTGAAGGCGTCTACATCGCCTGCGGTTTGTTCGATCCAGTATGACATTTTGCGTCCCCTCTTTCTGTTTAGCGTAGCGAGTGGAGTGTGGTAGGGAGATAGGAAATCACCTCAGAAACACCTCAGAAATATGACCCAGTTTCCAATGAAAGAAATCGCCTTCCAAGCAGGTGTTAGCCTCGCCTCTGTGGATCGTTATCTGCACGGTCGTGCAGGTTTGAGAGCCGCAACGAAGGTTCGAATCAAAGCAGCGATTGAGGAGTTGGAGGCGCAATATGCCCAAACCGCGCTTCATCCAGCGCGGCTGTCGATTGACGTGATTATGGATGCACCGGATCGATTCACCAGCGCCTGCCGAGAGGCGTTTCTGGCCGAGGTCCCGTCTTTGCGCCCCGCATCCTTGCGCTGTCGGTTCCATTTGGGTGCGACTTGGGAGGGGGCCGATATCGTCCGTCTGCTGCACCAAATCCGCAAGCGGGGCAGTCATGGGATCGTGCTGAAAACCCGTGCGACTCAAGCGATTAAGAATGCTGCGCAGGAGTGTATTGAGGCCGGGATTCCAGTGCTGACTTTTGTGACCGATCTGACAGGGATTGATCGACTGGCCTATGTCGGGATGGACAACGCGGCGGCGGGGCGGAGTGTGGCTTGGATGATGGCACCGATGTTGCACGATGGGGACAGGGTGCTGTTAACCCTGTCTGATCAGGATTTTTTGGGGGAACAGGCACGGACTGACGGGTTTATGGCGCAAATGCCGGATGGGGTTGCAGTCTATACTATGCCTCAGAAATCCGGGTCTGATCGGGACGTGTTGGCGCAAGTTCAGGGTGTGTTGCAAGCGCACCCAGATATCTGTGCGGTGTATTCGAGTGGCGGATCCAATTCGGCCATTCGCCGAGCATTTCTGGCGGAACGACGTGAGGTGAAAGTCCACGCAGGACATGATCTGGACACGGCGAACATGGCAATGTTGCGGGATCAGCAGCTGAGTTTCATTGTTCATCACGACCTACGCGAAGACGCGCGGCGGGTGTTTCAGCATGTGTTGAAGTTTCACCGGATGTTGGAAGACAGGTTTGAGATTACGGGAACCCAGTTTTCGATTGTGACTCCGTTTTCAATGGGGTGAAGGCTGGCTTGAAATAGTGTGAACGAAACACGTAGGGTTGCGCTGACCCTGGGTGGCGTGAAGCGCCTCCCGGGGGGAGGGTCGGCG
>JBMZCY010000197.1:0-4003 GCA_049613825.1 Planktomarina sp. | reverse complement strand
ATCGATCATCTTTGAGCTTGTTGTCGTCTGCACCGGTTACAGTCTGACATTGCGCCTGTTTGATTCACAGATCCGGACGGTTAATCCTTTGGTTTGGGGCTGGGTGGTGACTTTGGCTTGCTATGAGCCTTTTAATCATGTGACATTTGGACAGATCGCCAACCGATATGTCGGAGAACCATGGTATGAAATGATCCAGTCGTACCCGTCCGTGACGTTGCCTTGGTTATTGGGTTTGCTCGTCAGTTATGTTGTCTGGGTTTGGGCGACATGTTCTTTCGGGCTTAGATGGTCAAATTTGACCAATCGGGGAGTTGTGACGTGTGGACCCTACAAATATCTAAAACACCCGGATTACTTTTCCAAATCCATTTTCTTCTGGCTGACAGCAATGCCGTTTCTTGCTGATGCAACTTTGACTGAGAAAATCGTAGCGACTATCGCGCTTCTGACGGTGAATGGGTTGTATTATGCCCGGGCTCGGGCCGAGGAAGTACATATGTCCGAAGATCCGGATTATGTACGTTATGCGTTGGTGATGAATGAAAAAAGCCTGTTGCGCTTTTTGGGGAAAGCTTTCCCACCACTTTTGTATCGTTCACCAAAGTGAAGTTTCTTAGATGAAATGTCGGCACTGATTTCCATATGCGCTTAAAAAACAATTCTGGCAGAGAAACACTTGCACAAGCTGATGCTCAAAAGAACAAAATGCCCTGCAGACCAGACTGATCAGCAAGGCATTTTGACAATGGGCTATTCCATCGCTTCCAATTCATCGATCATGCTGGAAATCATTGACAGGCCTTTGTCCCAGAAGGCGGGGTCTGAGGCGTCTAGGCCGAAGGGGGCAAGCAGTTCTTTGTGGTGCTTGGACCCGCCAGCTTTAAGCATGTCGAAGTACTTCTCTTGGAAGTCCGCGTCACCTTCGGCGTAGACCGCGTAAAGTGCGTTCACGAGGCCATCACCGAACGCATAGGCGTAGACGTAGAAGGGCGAGTGCACGAAATGCGGGATGTAGGCCCAGAAGGTTTCATAGCCGGGCGCGAATTCAAACACCGGGCCAAGGCTTTGGGCTTGCACGGACATCCACAGGGCGTTGATGTCGTCTGGGGTCAATTCGCCTTCGGCGCGTGCGTCGTGCAGTTTGCATTCAAAGTCATAAAACGCGATTTGGCGCACGACGGTGTTGATCATATCTTCGACTTTGCCCGCCAGCATGATTTTGCGTTCCGCTTGGTCCTTGGCGCCGTCTAGCAATTTTTGGAAGGTCAGCATCTCGCCAAAGACGGATGCGGTTTCTGCCAAGGTCAAGGGCGTGGAGGACAGCATTTCGCCCTGATCCGCCGCCAGCACCTGGTGCACGCCGTGGCCCAATTCATGCGCCAAGGTCATGACATCACGGGGCTTTCCAAGATAGTTCAACATCACATAAGGATGCACATTGGTGACCGTGGGGTGGGCAAAGGCACCAGGGGCTTTGCCGGGTTTTACGGCGGCGTCAATCCAGCCCTTGTCATAAAACGGGGCTGCGATTTCCTTCATACGTGGGTCGAAATCGCCATAAGCCCCATCGACAATTGCGCGGGCTTCGTCCCAGGTAACCAAACGTTCACTTTCCATCGGAAGCGGCGCGTTGCGGTCCCAGGTTTGCATGGTCTCAAGGCCCAACCATTTGGCTTTCAAGGCATAATAACGGTGCGACAGCTTGGGATAGGCGGCGACAACCGCGTTGCGCAGGGCCTCGACCACCTCAGGTTCCACGTGGTTTGACAGGTGACGTCCGGCTTGCGGGGATGGCATTTTGCGCCAACGATCTTCGACCTCTTTGTCTTTGGACAAAGTGTTGTGAACGCGGGCAAAGAGGCGCACGTTTTCGCCAAACACCCGCGCCAATTCATGTGATGCGGCTTCGCGTTTGCTGCGGTCCTGATCGGTCAGGAAGTTCAGCGTCGCCTCAAGGTTCAACTCTTCGCCATCCATGTTGAACATCAGGCCCGCGATGGTTTCATCAAACAGCGTGTTCCAGGCGGCGGCACCGACTGAGGACTGATCATGCAGATATTGTTCCAGCTCGTCAGACAGCTGATGCGGTTTCATCGCGCGCATACGGTCAAACACGGGTTTGTAGCGGGCAAGATCGGCATTTTCTGTCAGCAGGTCGGCGAGGTGGGCCTCGTCCAAGCGGTTGAACTCAAGTGAGAAAAACACAAGATGGCCGGTATAGTCGGTCAGGGTTTCCTGGCAGTTCTGCATGAACTGCGCGCGCCCCGCATCCATGGTGTTTTGGTAATAGCGTAGGCCCGCATAGGACATGATGCGCCCGGCTTTTTGGTTGATTTCTTCTTGCAGTTCAATGCAGGCCAACATGTCCGCAGCACTTAAACCATCCAGCTTGCCCGCGTAATCGGTGGCGAATTTCGCGCAGTTGGTTTCAAGCCAAGCCATGTCGGATTCGAGTTCTGGCGCGTCTTCGCCTGTGTAAAGGTCGTCCAGGTTCCATTCCGGCAGGTTGCCAAGCGCATCCCCCCCGGTTTCACTTGCCGCGTCGCGGTTGATTTCGGGGGCGGCGAATGGAAGGGAAAACTGCATTGAGACCTCTCAGAAAATGGTTCCTACTGAGATAGGCGGGCAGGGGCGCAGAGACAAGGGAAAAGCCTGTGAATTTGTGGATACAGCTGGTGTGGGGCGTCGGAAGCTTTGACCGGATAGCTCAGGTTGTTGAACCGTAATTGACAGGCAGCGTCATGCAAGGCCGCCCCAAATGTCCGACCTGCAGGCGCAAATCTTTATGACTGTTCACGCCAAGGTCGGATACACGGACAAAGTCGACTTTCATATCGGAATATCTAATGGCTACTTCCAACCGTCAAAGGGATGAGAAGTCAAATTTTGGCCCTGCGTGTCCAAATCATATTGGCTAACGCGTTCAATCGCCCAAGAGAATACATGGCCTTGACCCAGCATTTCGCCTGTTTGAGGATCATTGCATATGCCTCCTAGTTCTTCAGTCAAAATGGCTGCGGATATAAAGGAAAGCCGTGCTTCAAACCTGTTGTTGGGTTTGAATGAAATTAAGACTTGTGACTTGAAGCCTTCCCAAAGCTCTAGGTCCAGACCTTCCGCCCTAAGTTGCTCCCGCCTCGTCTCTACCTCGTCGTTTTTTAGGTTGAAGTAACTTTCAAAATCAAAATTAAGGACAGACATATCAAAACCCGACATATATTCTTGACGTGCAGAGAATAGCCGAGGTCGGGGAGTGGTTATTTTGATAGGCCAGAAGCCAAACCAACCAATCTCAAATTTAACACTTGGGTGGAATTCATATTCTATACGGTCGTATGCGTTCAGACGTTTAGTCCATTGGTCCACTAGGTCAGCGTTCAGTTTGGGTGCAAAAATGCTAAGATCATAGCTCATTGGGATATCTTAACCCACGGGCGCCGGGCAAACAACCGTCAGTGGTGTTGTTCGATCGCGAAAGCAGTCATTGGTGACGGGCGCAGCATCGGCGAGTCTATGCTATCTTGAGACTTTCGCTGCAGGGCGGGCGAAGGGGTGTTTTTCGCTCTGGCAGTTTATCGCGGCAATGTCGCGACAGACGATTTTAGGTTCTCGGATGGGATATAGCTGGCGGGAGCCTGAAATGAACTGCCCCGCGTGTGACGGCGGGGCATGTTTATATTTATGCTTCGATCATGTCGACGCGGGTGGCGTGGCGGCCGCCTTCGAAATCGGTGGTCAGGAAGGCCTCGACGATCTCAAGGGCCAGGCCTTCGCCAATCACGCGCGCACCCATGGACAGCATTTGCGCGTTGTTATGGGCGCGGATCATGCGGGCGGAAAATGTGTCGGAACAGACGCCACAGCGGATGCCGGGCACTTTGTTGGCGGACATCATAATGCCTTGGCCGGTGCCACAGATCAGGATGCCAAGATCGCAGTCGCCAGATGCAACACGTTCCGCAGCGGCCTTGCCGTGCAGGGGGTAATGGGTGCTTTCAGA